>JABMQM010000024.1 GCA_013203195.1 Desulfobacteraceae bacterium
AAAAAGAAAACAAAAAAATCATAATTTCACGCAAAGGCGCAAAGCTCGCAAAGGAAAACAAAGTTAAATTTTTTAAAAATCTTGGCGTCTTTGCGCCTTTGCGAGAGAATCTTTTTTAATTCCGGTTTATCCGGGTTAGCCGGGTACCAGCCCAATCCTTAAGCTTTTTTCCGACACTTCGTAGATGTTAATACCTATAGATTCAAATGTTTTTAAAATCAAGGCGTCGGCAAGTTCTTTAGCACTCCCCTGGAAAGAAACCATAATGATTGCCTGATTGGATTTTATTTCCTTAATCTGCATTTCCTCCACACCGGGCATATCTTTTAACATACTGCGGAATTTGATAAAGTTAGCTAAATTGCCGGTTCCTTCAAGCACAATCTCTACCATTCCGGGTAATTGGTCTTCTTGCTGCCATGCAGCGGCAATCTGTGATGCGAGTTCCTTGCCGGCAAGGGCTCCGGCAATTGTAAGGGCTTCCAGGCTTCCGGCAATTTCATCGCTGTTGGCCGTGACAGCGCTCTGTATAGTGGATGCTATCTGGTCGCCTGTATCTGTTCGAATTGCTCGGACGGTTACAGAGCCTTTGAACGATCTTATATTCGTTCCCATTGTGTTCGGTACTATAAAAGCAGTAGACTTTCCTAAAATTACCACTTCAGCCTGCAAAAGATCGCCAAAAGCGGCGGCTTCCTGGTTGTTAAGATCCGGTTTGTCATAGGCAGTATAAAGTTCGTCATTTAGCATAACATTGTCATGATCAATGATTGAAAAACCCTCCGAGGATAAGGTTTCAGCCATAGAAACTTTGGCAATAGCTTCGAAAAAGGTCGAATCTTTGCCCCACCAATAGTTCAACAAGTTGTCTTCAAAATGCTGTTCCGCCACCAGGAACAAAGTCTTTGGCAGAACTTTTTTAACGACCATAATGCCTGCTTCTAACAGCTTTTCCTCTAAAGCCTTTATTGAAACTGCGGCCTGCACCATTACCCTGTATTGCTTTTCATCAAAAGATTCGGCCAGAACTTTGTAGCCTTGTATGAACTCGCCGGTCTGACTGTAAATAATTTCATTAATAGCTTTAAAGTTCCGGGCAATAGACTCGATCGGCAGGATTTCTACGGTCACCATATCTACCGCTAAAATCAGGCTGCCAGAGACTGCCGCTTCCCTGGCACTGGCAGAGTCACCTTTATAAATAGCACCTGTTCCTATTACTACCACTGTTTTTATGAGGCTCTGCTCCTCAACCTGCGCGTCCGACAATGGTACCACAATTGCTAATAAAACAAGGACAGACAGCAATATTTTGGCAAGGTTATGGGCTGAATGCATCCTGATCTTTCCTCCACACAGATTAAAAGTTATCAGGGGTCAGGGGTCGGGGGTCAGGCAACAAATTCCATCTGAATTTTATAACGCCGGTCTAAATGAGATGTACTCATAAAGTAAATCTCAGTTTCTGCCCCCTGATCCCCGGCCCCTCCCTAATTGAGTTTTGATTCAATTAGGACTAAGCTTGGCGGACCAATGAATAATCCGCAATCATCATGAGGATCTTTTTGGGTTTCGAGTTTTCAAAAACCGCAAGCGTATTTTTAGCTTTTTTAATATAATCTTTAGCCAATTTTTGGGTATAAGTGATTCCACCGTATTTATGCAGCAACTCTATCAGTGATTTAAAATCATTAACAGCAAAATCTTTATCTGTAATAATTTTTTCCATCACAAGCCGGTCTTTGGCATCGGCTGCCTGGAGGGCATAAATAACCGGTAGAGTCAGTTTTCCTTCTTTTAGATCCGCTCCGACGGCTTTTCCAAGAACATGGGTGTCCAGAGTGTAGTCGAGCAGGTCATCAATCATTTGGAAAGCAAGTCCTATATTGAAGCCGTATTCCCCCAAAGCGGCCTCCTTTTCTTTAGGTGCTTCTGCGATCAGGGCACTTGTCCGGCATGCTCCCTGAAAGAGAACGGCGGTTTTGCGCCTGATAATTTCCATGTATTCTGCTTCAAAGAGATCCAATTTACCTTTTCTCGATAGCTGATGGATTTCACCCTGAGACATGTTCTCTGTGATTTGGGCTATAATTTCAATGACAGCCGGTTGTTGGGTTGCAGCGGCAATCGACAGGGCCCGTGCCAGCAAAAAATCACCCACAAGAACTGCGCTGGGATTGTCCCACACCAAATGGGCGGCAGGTTTACCCCTGCGCATGGTTGCTTCGTCCACAAGGTCATCATGCAGGAGTGTGGCGGCATGCAGATATTCAAAAATGGTTGAAAACGTTTTAACATAGTCACCGTCCCGGCCGCAGATTTGGGCCGAAAGTACCGCTATCAGGGGCCTTAAGCGCTTACCGCCGGAAAATAAAATATGGCCGGCGATTTTAGCAACCAGGTCTAGTTGAGGGCTTAAGTTTTGCTTAAGAGCAATTTCAATTGCCGCAAGATCATCTTTTACCATGTCAATAATCTTGTCTTTCAGGTCTTGCATAAAATTTCTCCCATAAGATCATATTCGGAAACGTCCGTAACCCTTACGCTGCTAAAGGTGCCTACCGGCAGTTTTTCGGAATGAATATAGGTAATACCGTCTACTTCCGGAGTTTGGAAAAATGTACGGCCGGTGAAAAGGTTGTTTTTGGCTTGCGTTTCCACCAGCACCTCATAAGTCTTTCCGATATGTTTCCGGTTGTTCTCAAAAGAAATTTTTGATTGGCGTAACATCAGCCGGTCGCAGCGATCCTGGGCCACTTTTTCCGGAATGTGACCGGAAAGCTTATGAGACGGGAGGTCTTTGGAATCGGAGTAGACAAAAACACCCAGGTGATCAAAACGGATTTCATCGACAAAATTCACAAGGGCTTTGTAATCTTCATCTGTTTCTCCGGGAAAGCCGACCATTACGGTCGTTCGCAGTACTGCATGGGGCACAAACGATCTTATTTTATCAAAAAGTCTGAAAAGGTGATCGGATGTATAGTTC
>JABMQM010000237.1 GCA_013203195.1 Desulfobacteraceae bacterium
CGCGGACCCCATATTAAATGGGGACGCAAAATAATCGTCAGCAAACCTTTGCCGGCGGCATCTACAACCAGCTGTTCAGCAAGCGCCTTGGTCTTGGGATAATGCGCATGAAACCGGGCCGGATAAGGGGCCGATTCATCGACACCTTCCATATCAGTGCCGTTGAAAACAACGCTGGGCGAGCTGGTATAAACCAGCCTGGCAACCCTGTGCTTGAGACAGGCTGAAATGACGTTGCCGGTGCCGGTGACATTGGTTTGATAATATTCGGAATAGTCACCCCAAATGCCTGGTTTGGCTGCAACGTGAAAAACAAGATCCATCCCCTTTACAGCCTGCTCAACGGCATGTTGGTCACTGATGTCCCCTTGGATTTGCTCAACACCTAAAGTTTCGAGCTCAGTATAAACGCTGCGGGAAAAGCTGCGGACGTCATCCCCTCGTTTGTGAAGCAGGCGGACGATTGCTCCCCCGAGAAAACCGCCTCCTCCGGTGACCAGCGCTTTTGTGGGTTTGGTTGCTTTTATGGAAATAGTTGTGTTCATTCGTTATCCATCTTTCTTGCATCATCAGCAAGGAGCGCTTCGCTTGAAGAGCACTTCGTTTGAGGAGCGCTTCGTTTGAGGAGCACTTCGTTTGAGGAGCGCTTCGCTTAAGGCAATCATTCAGCCTCAAGACCCGGAGGGTCGGTCCTCAAGTCCCGCTGGCGGGACGCTCCTTTCCCCTGCTTTTGCATTTTTTATCGGCCCAGACAGCCAGTTTATCTCGAAAAATCTTTGAGTTATGGCGGATGTCTACCGGGAACGACTTGTGAAACAATATGGTTTCGATGTTTTTGGTCAGTTCGTGCTGCCGGGCGAGTTCAAAAAGGGCTTTTTTGAGCTTTTTTTGATTGTAACCGTCAACATCTTTTTCCGGTTCAATACAAATTACCGGCTTTTGTCGAAGCCTGGCACCAATGCCGACCAGGGCGCTGCGATACACCATAGGATGATTGTTAAAGATGGCTTCGCACTGAATGCTAAAAAGCGTTCCATTGGCGGTCACAACACGGTGGCTTTTGCGACCGCAGAACCAGATCCTGCCTTTAGTATCTTTCCAGCCCAGGTCCCCCATCCGGTGCCATATTTGATTTTGGTCTTTGATCTTGGCCAGCGCATCCGCTTTGGGCCTTTCAAAGTACTGTCGGGTTACCAGGTCGCCTTTTACAGTTATTTCACCAATTTCACCGTCTGCAACCAGTATTTCATCCGACCACTTGTCGATGGGGTCATCGCTGATCTTTATAATGCGAATCTCTAGATCGTTAATGGGGCGACCTATGCAGATGCCATTACCTTGTTCACTCAGTTCTCTGGTTTCAGACAGGATTTCATTGCTCGCAATGGATATGACAGGCACCGCTTCAGTCGCACCGTAGGGTGTATGAACTTGGGCATCATTACACAGCATGGAGGAGAACTGTTCAATAATAGCAGGTGTTACCGGTGCACCGGCGGAAATTACCCTTTTCAAAGACGGCAGCTTTATGCTTTTGCGTTTACCGTATGCGCCCAAGCGTTTTAGTAGAGCCGGTGAGGCGAACATGTTTGTCACCCCCTGGTCAAAAATTGCTTCTATGATCTTTTCAGGGTTCGCAAGGGCAGGTTTTGTAGGGTCCATGTCCGGGATGATCGACGTTATCCCCAGGGCGGGCCAGAAAAGAGCAAAAAGCGGGAATGTGGAAAGATCAATTTCATCCACGGTTAAACCCAAATGGGATTTTATATGCCGAAGCTGGGCATCGAAGTTGCCGTGAGTATAGACGGCTCCTTTAGCCGGTCCCGTGCTTCCGGTGGTAAAAAGAATGGCGGCCATGTCGTCCCGACCGGTTTTTGCCGTGGGATATGGTTTCCATGGCCTCCGGCGGATCTGGTCCAGGGTAAAGCCTCCCCAGAACCAGCGCCGGCCGACCGTCACCCATGTTTTGACAGTGTCGAAAAACTTTGGATAAAGGGTTCTCAGTACATGGGCAGGGGGGATGCCGATAAAGGCCTCAGGACGGCCTTCTTTTAAACAGTCGACCATGCGTCTGATACCCATTCCGGGGTCCACTACGACCGGCACAGCTCCGGTTTTGAAAAGAGCAAATATAATCGTAAAAAAATCCAGGCTGGGTTTTACCATTAAGATAGTACGGGTATCGCGTTTTATGCCGGCTTTTTCAAACCCGTTAGCCAGGCGGTCGGATTCCTGGTCAAGTTGCTGAAAGGTGAGATGGTTGTATGCAACACGGTTGTTTTTGTCCCGGCCGGCCGGACAGACCACCGCCCGCTTATAGGGCTGCAGGGCGGCCATACGTTGCAGATGAGAAGCAACGTTGACAAAATCGTTGTTATTTGTCTGTTCTGGATTGGTCATGGAATCTCGCAATGACTTTAAATTTGGTTCTTAATTAATCCATTAAACTTTCAGCTTAGCTGAAGGTCCAAGCTTTGCTATGCGGGTCGCTGTGTTTAGGGTCCTCTCGCCCGCTTCGCTTGAGCCCACAGAGGTCACAGAGATTTGGGTTTTTTTCCTTTCCGCTGAGAGGGCGGAAAGAAAAAATCTATCAGCCCTAGGCAGGTTTTGACAGCCAATACCTTGACAGCATAACGATTTTCATTTGCCGGTTCTTAATCCCGCTAGATATAGCGGGGCGTCTCAGCGGCAAATGAAAAAGGATAATTATCTTTCTCTGTGCACTCTGTGAGCTCTGTGAGAGAGATAAAAAA
>JABMQM010000238.1 GCA_013203195.1 Desulfobacteraceae bacterium
CTTGCGTTAACTTCTGGTGAAGCCAAGGAATTATGTTGTGAATTATCAGTTCGATAGTGCCGTGGATGTTGCCGGAATTATTTTTAATGGGCCTTGCCATTGCCATTTTTATTTCCCCTTGGAGTTAACAAAAAAGCAGGGCGGTTAGACTAAGCCGCCCCACTTTTGCATATGTTTAGGACTAATTATTAAATCACCGCCCCGCCCTGCATATTGCGCCAAATGGCTACAGAGCGGGGTATATTAAATTGCCGCCCCGCCCTGCCTGTTACGCCAAATGGCTTAGGACGGGGCGGCATACAATAACTGGTCGCCATATGATTGCGGATATAATTCTTAGGGTCATATTAGCCTGTTGGGTATATGTGCTTGAGACCGAATCAGTCTCAAAGTTAGTTTCACGGCAGCACATCGTCCGAGGGTTTAACCTCAGCTCTCTGTGTTTAACGGGGAAACACCGTGTTCTTCCCTTTTCAACAAAAGTCTAATCTCAAGTCCCAAGCACATAAATTGTAGGGTGTCTGTATTGCTCCCCAAGGCCCTGCTTCTTTAACTAATGAGGCTTGCCGTTTGTCCGGGCTGATTCAGTCTTAATGGACAGGAAGCTGTGCTTTTATGCGCCCGTCAGACACAAGTTATTGGTTACGCCGCCGCCTTTTGCTCCTCATACGGAGTATCTTGGGTGACATCTTGGGCGATTTCTCTGGCAGCTTTCTTCAAAAAGGGCGAGATAGCTGCGACATAGCCGTCGATTTCCGGCCATTGGGCTTCCGGGATAGAGTTGGCCAGCGGAGTGAAAACGATCTTGCTGTATTCAACGCCGCCTTTGGTTCTGTCTGGTTGAAGCGTAAGCCGTGTAACGATGTGATGCGGTTCCATGCCGGCGCCCGTCATGCCGATCAGGTATTTCATGGCGTTTTTGAGTGACGCTGGAGATGCGTTCAGCGTCATTGGAAGCAGACTGTTTTCCCGCAGGAAGAACAGAGTGCGTTTTTGGGTACATGCCTGACCGTCGCCTTTGCCGCCTTTGGCAGTACCGAACTTGGCCATTGGACATGTTTGCTCACCACATACACTGGTTGGTGACATATGGCCTTCTGATGGTACGAAGTCAGCGCGAATGAATCCGGTAACACAATCATCAGAGTAACAGTCCGGTGGTCCGGGTTCTCCTTGGCCGAATTCGGTTTCCCAATATGTTCGATTGCTGGTATGCAGGATGATCAGAACGTCGAGTTCTTTGATTTCATCCACACCTCCGAACTTTGGTACCGTCCAGGTTGTGCCGCCGCCGCCGGGAATCTTTACCCGTTCCAGATCCAGTGCGGATATGGTTTCTCCGCCCAGGTTGGCTTCGATGACTGCCTTAATATCGACATTCGGTTTCATGATGGCAAATTTCGAAATACCGATCACGGCTACTTCTTTTTTGTCCTTTTGGCCATTGCCATTCTTCTTGCTTATAATCTTCTTGCTCATAAGTTCAATGCTCCTTGTTTGATGATTTGCGATTCGAAGTTCAAAGTTCCAAGTGTGATGTTTTTCCAGGCATCCCTCCTTTCTTATGCGGCTTCGTCAAGAATTTCTTCTTGACTATAATCGTGCTCGATTGTTTCACCGGTGCTGTCAGGTACGGTTTTTACTCTGACGAATTTTTGATTAAGCACAACTGGTGAAGGTTTAGAACGAATACAAAAAGAAATAATTTTATTGTACCATTTGGATTCTTTCTTCTTTTTGTACTCATAGGCTTTGACCAGACAAAGAAAGCAGATCGATTTTTTAACGGGTTCTTTATAGTCGACCCGATGGTATTCGCATTCTTGACCACATTCAGCACAAACTTTGAATTTGGTGGGCTTGTTGCTTCCTCTGCCAACTTTAACGACTGTAAAGACGACCATAGCTTGCTCCTTTATGATTTGCTTTATGATTTGGATGATCTGAGTGTAATAACCTCATCGATTTCTATACGGCCCTTGAACGCTGCGGGAAATCCCTCGTCATTTTTGCTCATTTCGGAGAGCAGTGCATTCAGGGTGGTGGTGTTGAAATTCTTTTCGACGAAGCCTTCCAGTCCTTTTTGTTCTTTGGCAGCTTCTTCGAGGGCTTCGATAGCGTCCTTTCGTGATTTAAGTTTACCAACGATCCGTGTATGGGAATAGATGGTTCTGCCGAGCAGGGTGAGTTTTTCGACACCTTCGGTAGCGAGGTTTTCGAGCAGTCCCGGACAGATTGCAGTTTTTTCGGCTTTCAGTTTGTCTACGACTGCTTTGGCTTTGTCCAGGTCATTTTCAATACGGGCAAACGCTTTAAATCCTTCGGTGTTTAGCATGTCTCTCCCTCTCTCCTAAAGTAAGAAAATAACGAATAAGGTTACATTTTATCATACTAATAGTAAGAAAACAAATAAAAAATATATTTAGTGCGCTCCTGTTTTTACCACTTTTGACGCAATGGTGACATGATATGCCTCCTTGATTAAGAGTAATAGAAAATAGGCTTACAACGGAGGTATATATAGTACGATCGGAAAGTGTTTGGGAGGTATTAAATAAAGAGTTGAAATAACGGTAGCGTTTCGTTCCTAAAGGCCCATCAGGCCAAGTTATTACTGGTGTCTGACCTGGCCAGCCGAACCGCCGTATAACGGACCCGTACGTACGGTGGTGTGGGAGGGGCGCTCAGCGATGAGCGTCCCTATCCCTATATCTGTATTCACTACAACGCCCCATTGGAGATATCAAAAAATCGCTCGAAGAATTGAGCAAGCCTGGTTAGAACGCTCTCTCGTTTTTGGGTCCGTTCACCCGTTTTACTAAACCTGGTTACAGATGGTATAACCTTTGTAATAGCGGTGCCGCCGATTGCGATATGACCATCACGAAAAGCATTGTTCACAAAGGTGTAAGCGGCATCACGGTTAAGGTTTTCATCTTTAATAATCTGCTCAAGCTCCTCAATTTTCCGCTTGTTGACAAATTTCTGCCAATCTTCATCAATATTTGCACCCACGTCAAGAGAGGTAATAAACTGGTTGATAAGCTCTTTCTTGTTACGCAGCTCAACGCTTGAATCAATCGCCTTATTGATATCAACCAGAATCTCCTTATCTTCCGTATGTTTTTCGTGATACTGCTTAATCAGTGAGAGAATATAGTCAATGTTGATCTCTATCTGCTTGATAAGCTCCATTTCAAACACCAGATCATCGTTGATGTTCTCTTTGTCTGCCTCTCCGGGTTTGCGTAACTGGTTATAGAGATCAATGTATTTGCTGTGATAGTCCTGCAAATCACGCTCGGTTAAAATCCCATTGCCCGCAAATTCATCAAAAGCGGTCAGAATATTTCGCATCCGCAAAATAGCGCCATAGAGTCTGATAAAATCCTTCTGGGCCTGTTCGCTGATGATCTGCTCAGCTGCCGGATATTTTTCCAGCAGCTCTTCAATCATGCTTTTGTAGCCTCGAACCTCTTTACCCTCATTCTGGTAGCCGTTGCAGTAATCATCATACGATTTTAACAGCACCAGACCGCCAGCCTCTTTATCACCAAACAAGGCTATTGACTCGTTGGTGGCTTTTTCGAGATTGCGGAAGCAGACAATATTGCCGAATGTTTTAACGCTGTTCAGAATTCGGTTGGTGCGTGAATAGGCCTGCAGCAAACCGTGCAGGCGCAGATTCTTATCCACCCACAGGGTATTCAGGGTGGTTGCGTCAAAACCTGTCAAAAACATATTCACTACAATCAGAATATCCACTTCACGGTTTTTTAC
>JABMQM010000239.1 GCA_013203195.1 Desulfobacteraceae bacterium
CCCTAAAGACACTACGCTATCTTCTTTATATTCCACTAAACTTTCACCCCCGCTTCTTTCGGGAAGCTACGGACTGATTTTACGGCCCCCTTGTTGGTAACCCGCCTTAAAGGCTCTCGGGAACAATTCCTTCTCCGAGTACTCTGAGCCTCGAACGAGCTAATCAAGTGGGCAGTGAAATACAAATCCGGTTAATCCTGCTTGCCCAGTTAAATGCGGAGCCTATTTAACCGGGGTAAATCCTGTCAGATTCTGTTTCTGGAACCATCCTTTTCCGATTCCAGGGAAAAAATTTGAAGCTCAGGAAAATAAGATTTGTAAAAGCCCCTATCACGGGTGAGGAAACGCTCAGCCTTGATCATAGCATGTGCGCCTATGAGAAAATCGGTAATGATTCGTTCTCTCTTTCCGCCAGCTTTTCTATACAGACTCCACTTTTCCCCGGAAAGGAAAGCAACATTAGTATCCACAGATGACAAGGATACATTTATGATTGCCAGGGTTTTATCCAATATGGATCTTTCCTCAAATTGGGGAACAAGTTCAGCATATACAATGTCACAGATGATTAAAGCTCCTTCATCATATGCCAATTTTAGAAGTTTCGCAGAACTTGAAGCAAATTTATTATCCGGGAGGAAAACATCTAACAGGATATTTGTATCAACAGCGGTAATCATCTTCCTCGAACCTCTTCAATGTATGTATCTGTATCAGACGGTCGATTGAGAATCCCATATACCGAATCGACAGGATGTCCTCCGCGGCTGCGTTTTTGAATTAAGATGCCCTCTTTTGTTGGAAGCATTTCAACTTCAACATTTTTATAGATTCCAAACCGATCACGAAGTGCCTTCGGGATAGTAATTTGCCCCCTTTCAGAAACTTTCATATTTTATCTCCTCGTCTTACAGAATATGTAATTCATACTATTAAATTCTTATTTCGTCAACCCACTTTTATATTCTCTAATGAGAGACACTGTCGCAATCAAGTAATAAGCCATTTACACATTGAACAACAAGCGTTATCATGTCAGGTTGAGGAGATTGGCATACGATTTGTCCAAAGTGTGTACGGAAACAGAAGATATCATTCCGCGTTGCGCGGGAATCCATCGAAAAACTGAGCATAATCGGAAGATATTCACCCGATATTATCGCTAATGCATTGACTTTATTAATAGAGGGGAAAAATGACACAACCAACAACGATAAGGTTACCTGAGGATCTTTTGTCTGATATAAATCAATTTGTTCGAGAAACCAAATTAGACCGTTCCGCATATTTGAGAGAAATTCTTCAAAAGGGATTCTCTTTAGACAAGCAGGAACGGTTATTACAAAAATATACAAATGGGGAATTGAGCCAAATGGAAGTATGCCAGGCCCTTAAATGGGACCCATGGCAATTTTTAACACAATTGAAAGCCAAAAACTTACATTTAAACGTGGGATTGGAGGACTTTTTAGATTCCTCAAAACTGCCCCGGCATCCCTGATTTAAAAATATTTATCAGACCAATGTTGAAAAACGATCAAATTCCATAACATCCATGATGTATCGGTTCGATTTGACATGTGGTCATGGATCAGTTTTTTTATGATTTCGTAATTAAAAATTCCTTGTTCCCTTATTCTATCTTCGGCAAGGTTTTGTTCGATCAGAAAATTTAAATCCGTCTTCAGCCACTGGCTGATGGGAACCTCAAATCCAGCCTTGGGCCGATCAACAAGACGCGACGGAAGTATATCTTTAAAGGTTTCTTTAAGGATGTATTTGCCTCGCCCTTTACGAAGCTTAAATGCACTCTGCATGCTAAAGGCCAGTTCCACCACTCGATGATCCAGAAAAGGTACTCGCACTTCCAGAGAGTTCTTCATGCTCATCCAGTCCACTTTTGTGAGCATATCTCCCGGCAGAGAATCTTTGAGATCAGCATATAGAATGCTGTTGATGCGATCATTGCAGTTCAAGTCCAGCAATTTCTTAACACGGCTCAAAGCAGGATCTTCCAGTAATGGATTTTCATTAGATCCTGATCGACACAGAAGATTGCGCCGAATATCCCTGGGGAAAATCTCCTTCAAAGCAAGAACCCTCTCTGGAAATGATCCCTTAGTACCTTTAATGAATTTTTTAAGCCGCCGTATGTATTCCAGATATTTCGAATCTCTGGAATCAGGCAGCGTTTGGATTAGCCTCTCAAAGAACCCCTCTCTAATGAAAGCCGGTATGAACATGTACCTTTTATACCAGTATTCGCCCAGGTAGGATCGATACCCGGCAAAAAGCTCATCACCCCCGTCCCCTGATAAAGCCACGGTGACATATTTTCTTGTTTCTCTGGATACAATGTAGGTAGGAATAGCAGATGAGTCGGCAAAGGGTTCGTCAAAAGTAGCAAGGACATCGGGCAGGACATCCAGCATATCCCTATAAGTCAGTTTGAACTCGTGATGGTCGGTTTTAAAACAATCGGCCACCTCCCGGGCATAGTGTGTTTCGTCAAAAAGTTCGGCGTCCTTAAATCCGATTGAAAATGTTTTGACCGGCTGATTTGAATTCCGAATCCTTTTTACCCTGTTAAATAAGATTTGAGTCTTTTCCTTATGAACATCTTCCCATGATACGACTTCAGATATTTCTCACGTTTTGTTGCATCGTTTTGGTCAAGACAGGCTTCATAGTAAATTAAATCGAGTGGTGTTCGATCTTTAGTAGAATCAACAAGCCCTTTATTGTGTTGCTTTTACCCCGTTAAATAAAACACTATTTTTTGCCCCAAACGTTCATGACAAAGGATATTGTCACTCCCTTATTTATGAGAATTTATTTTCACAACAATTAGTGTTTTAATGCAAAGCATTATTTAACAGGGCAGGTCTTAGCTTGAGATCTTTTGTATAGCCTGTGTAAAATTTCATATCCACGGTACTCTGCAATACATATGTATAATACATAGTCTTTTCAAGCTATTTAACAGGGCGAGTATTGGCTGTTGTAGATCTTGCTGCTCTACGTATTTGATCACCTAATCTATATCGTTCATCTTTTGGAAGAACAGGCAGCACCTCTTTTACGACAAATTGTCGAAGCTCCCTGCATGCCTTCCAACACTCCAAATCTTCAAATGTTCTGATTTTCTTTATACCCATCTATTTTAGCCAGTGAACAACTCGAACCTTTCCTCTTTTTACCCACTGCCCCTTTTAACTGATAACCGATAACTGATAACCGCGCTCTGCGCCCGGCTAAACCACATCCGCAAAAGTCTTTTCCATGCGTCTGAAATAATACATTCCGCTGATAAATATCATAACTATGATACCCGTGGAAATGCCTAATAGAAACCAGTCAATGGGCACATGCCCAAGCATTGATGCCCGAAAAGCATTGATCACGCCGCTCATGGGGTTCAGCGCCAAGGCCCACTGGTATTTCTTAGGAACCATGCTGAGCGGGTAGATCACGGGCGAAACAAACATCCAAAGCTGAATCAAAAAGGGGATCACATACCGTATATCCCGGTACTGGACATTCAAAGCCGAAAGCCATAAGCCGACCCCCACGGCACAAAGAAATGTCAGTCCCACCAGAAAAGGAAACAGCAGTATACCGACACCAGGGATAAATTTGTAATAGATCATCATGGCTAACAAAACCAGCATGGCAACGAAAAAATCGAGCAGGCCGGCCAGCGAGGCAGATCCGGGAATGATAATACGAGGAAAATAAACCTTGCTGATGAGATTGGCGCTGCCCACCAGGCTGTTCCCGGAGGATGACAGAGCATTGGCGAAATACGTCCAGGGCAGAAGGCCGGCATAGACAAAAATAGGATAAGGGATGCCGTCGGAAGGTATCTTGGCCAAACGCCCGAAAAAGAGCGTGAATACGACCATGGTAAAAAACGGCTGGATAATGGCCCAAAGACCACCCAAAACCGTCTGCTTGTATCGAACCTGGATCTCTCGCTTGGTCAAAAAATAAAGGAGTTCACGATATTTCCAAATTTCCTTCAGATCGACCGGAATCCATCCTTTGCTGGGTTCGATAACCGTTAAAGCAAGGGCTGCGTTTTCTGTCTGGTTTTTCATGGATATATAACGGGTTTAATTGGTTCTATTGGTTTTGATTGGCTAGATCAGTATTCAAGTAAACGAAAATCTATTTTTAGCGCGGCGAAGCCACGTTATATAGAATTGCGAAGCGATTGTATAACTTGATTTTATTTTTCCCTTCCCGGATGAAAGGGAAAAAGTTCAATCGTGCCTACGATATTAAAATTCCGTGTTTCTGGATCTCACTTGCCAAGGGATTGCTACTATCAAAGTCCTCAACTCTAAAGGGATGGGGCTCAATGCGATCATCAATAATTGCTGCCATTTTCATTAGTTTCAATCTTTCTTCGAATAAATCGTCTGAAAAATCAGGCGAGATCACCGCTACATCAATATCACTCCAAACAGCAGCATTTCCCTTTGAATGTGATCCATAAATATAAGCAGCATGCACTCTATACTTTTTTCTCAATTCATTAATAAAAAGATTGACATTATTTTCTATGTTCTTTCCTGCTGTAGTCATTGATACATTTCCTTGCTCCACGCTCTTTGCCCCATGCTCCCCACTCTAGACTCCATGCTCTCTTTGTTTGGACCAAATATTTAAGAATGCTTTTGCTTTAATAATTTCAATCCCTCGGTACTTTTCTATGTTCAATAAATGATGATCGCCGGAAACAATATAATCCGCTTCACCCTCAGAAGCACATGTTAAATATTTATTATCTGTAGGATCATCCTTTATTACTTCAACTGTTTCATTTCCTTCAACAATCCAGGCAAACATTAAGATATCATCAAAATATGCGTCTATTTCTTCAGGGGTCTTCCGATGGTATTTTTTAATTTTGGGATAGAGCAAGATGCGTTTTATCTCTTTAATTACAGCAGGGGATAAAATCAATTCCACTTGATTTTGTTGGACCAAATCAAGAATCTTACCGGGATTAGAATCAGGTTTTATTAGAGCGCTGGCAAAAAGGTTGGCATCGAGAACAATTTTCACAAAAACTTTATCCTTGGGAGAGTTCGGCTTTTTTGGCTGCCTGTGTGGCTTCTTCTAATATGTTGTCCAGTATTTTAGGATCTTCTTCTGCAAAAGAATCACTAATTTTGGACATGTTTTTAAAAAATCGCTGTCTGGCTTTACCCATCTGTTTGAATTTTTTAACGGGAATAATTGCCACCATGGGTGTTCCCTTTCTTTCTACAATATAGCTGTCGTTCCTGAATGATACTGCATTCATTATCGTGCCAAATATTTGACGGGCTTTAAGAGCTGTAACTACTTTTAATGTCATAAATTATCTCCTTCTAAACTATGTCAATTGATATAGTTGTATTTTACCGGCAGGGTGTGTTTGTTGTCAAGAAAAAGTTCAGATAAAGTGGGTTTGATTTGTTTGATTAGTTATATTGGTTAGATTGGTTTGTGTTGGAGTTTTGCTTTTATACCATCCATCCTGGCAAAAAGATAAGTTCTTCATTACTGTCAAACAGTTCTTGAGTAACGACTATTTGCTTAAATTTCGGATAGGTTTTAGAAAAAGCTCTTAGGCCGGCAGGCTGTTTTAAGCGAGCATTTGGAGTAAACTTCACTTCAAGAGCGCAATTTTGTTCACCAGTCAGGATAAAGTCCACTTCGGTTTTGGATATGGTTCTCCAAAAAAAGAGCTGTTCTATCACACCTAAATTTTTATATAACTCGCCAAAGATCGCATTTTCAAACAAAGACCCTTTATCTGGACGGTAGCTTAATTCAGTAAAATTTCTTAAGGCAAAATTTCTCAGGCCGGTATCCCCAAAAAACATTTTCGGCATTTTAGTCAGCTCTTTTCGAATATTGCTATGAAACGGAGTAAGAGCATGGATAATAAAGGAATTCTCAAGGATCGAAAGATAACGACGTATAGTATCCCTGCCAATGCCCAGGGTGCCGGAAATCTCGTTTACATTTAGCAGATTACCGACAGATCCTGCCAGTAGCTTAAAAAGGTTGCGAAAAGCCGAAATATTTACCACATCAAACAGCATATTGACATCTTTTAATTCATAGGTCTCAAACAGCTCCCTTAATTCCTCAAGTTTATCCTCCCTTGATCCTGTCGAAACAACCTTTGGATAACCACCATAGATAATAAATTCTTCAAATAAAACAGACATTTCTTTGGTATATGGATTGATACTTTCAGGATCTAACACCATATCGCTTGATGCCAGATTATTAAAATGATACTTTTCCAAAACTAAAGAAAGAGCATTTTTGCCTTTAAATAATAGGAATTCCTTAAAATCCAGAGGAAACAGCGTAAAGGTCTTTTTTCTCCCGGTAACCCCGTCCTTGAATTTCTTGATGGCTATTGAGGCAGAGCCTGTTACGATTAACTTGATGGATGGTTCAAAATCGGCTAAATATTTTAAAAAATGAGATGGATCATCCAGATACTGGATCTCATCTACCATTACTACAGAATCTTTTTTAGGATCAGCGCCGGAAAATGTAAGATATTCTTTAAAGTATTTTGGATTCCTGTTAAGGGCAGACAGTTGATCTGCATCCTCAAGGTTAAAGTTTATAATATTTTTTGAATCACCCCACCTTTTTTGTATATCCTCCTTTAAAAGATTCAAGAGGGTTGTTTTCCCCACTTGTCGAGTTCCCTGAATAACTAAAATGTCGGGCTTATCTAGCCAGGGTTGAATTCGTTTCTGAAGCCTTCGTTTATATAATTTCATGATTTGACCTAAATGCCATGCAAATTATTCGATAATTTTTACTATACGCATTGCAAATATCAAGTTTTAATGACTATTAATACCTTGTGGCCACTTCTGATAGGAGCAAGGTTGGCATTTGGCTATGCAGAGGAGTTTCGGTGGTAAGTGTCTGTTTTTACAATATTTTGAAGATAAAAATACCGGCGGAAGACTACACAGCTCCGCCTTTTGAATTACACAACCAGACTCCATTTAACATGTTGTAATTAATAAGTATTTATTTAGTTCTTCTCAATGTTTTTTCTATTTATAGCTCTTATTTATCAAATTATATAATCGCCCGCCGTGCATGTCAAACGCAAACCCTTAAAATTTCCTGAAAAGAAGGGCTGTTACGATAAAAGCGTATTACGATATTATAAAACTCCCACAGCACCAAACTTCTGGAAGGTTCTTTATATTGCAATAAGCTAGTATATATATTCGGATTGGTTTGTGTTCATGTTAAATTTTTATGAGAAATTTGAGATGGGAGTATTCAAATTACAGGCGAGCCTTTCATCAAGAAAAGCCTGGGTAGATCTATGCAAAAAACTTCTTTAATTTCTCATTGGAAAAGCTTTTTTTCAATGATTGGCCGGCATCAAAGGCAAGGCTTAAAAGGGCAGGAATTAAAAAGATGGTAAAGACCGTTGAAATCAGAAGGCCGCCCACAACCACGCTCCCGAGTCCCCGGTAGAATTCGGAGCCGGCACCGGGAGCAAGCACCAGGGGCAGCATGGCCGATACGGTTGTAATAGCGCTCATGTAAATGGGCCGGATGCGGGAGCGGACCGATTCGGTGATGGCATCCCGGGGCAGCATGTTGCTGTCCCGCATATTGTTTAAGGTTTGGTGGACAATCAGGATGGCGTTGTTGACAACAATTCCGACCAGGATGACAAAGCCGAGCATGGTAATGATATCTAAAGGCTGGTAGGTTTTAAACGTGTTCACCAGCATCAAGCCCACAAAACCGCCGGCGGCGGCCAGGGGAACACTGAAGAGAATAATAAAGGGATAGAAAAAATTCTCAAACAGGGCCGACATCAATAGATAGCTGATCACGAGGGCCAGAATAAAGTTCCACATCAGAGCCTTGCGTGTGCGCGTCAGGTCGTCGGCCGTACCGCCCAGTTTAATACTGTAAAGGCTTGAAAGGCCTCCGCCGGCCTTGATCGGCCCCACCACCTTTTCCGTCACGATCTCCATGGCGGCCTCAAGGGCCATGGTCCTTGACGGAATAACCTGTAGCGTAATGGATCGTTGCGAATCGATATGATTTATCTGGATGGGACCTTCTTCGAGCTTAATTTCTGCAAGCGAGTTTAAGGTTACTTTTTCTCCAGATGGTGCCACAACCGGAAAGCGAGGCAGGTCCTGAGTGCGCTCGAGTTTTCCCTCCTTGCTTTTTACCACCAGATCAATTTCATCCCCGTGCAGGCGATATGTACTGGCTTTGGCCTCATCCACAATCGCATCTACGATTAAGCCCAGATCCGACGTGGTCATGCCCAGGCGGGTCAGGCGTTCACGGTTTGGAATAATGCGCATCTCGGGGTTGCCCAAGTCCAGGCCGGGGATCGGGCGGATCTGGGCGTCGGGCAGAGCTTGGGCGGACAAACCGTATATCTGTCGGCCCAGACTGATGAGCTTTTCCAGATCGGGCCCTTTGATCTCGATCTCAATGGAGCGACCTTCGCCGATATTACGTGAAAAGAGACTGGGCTGCTGAACAATGGCGATCATGCCGGGAATCTTTCTTAAGACACTGTAAACATAGGGAAGCAATTCCCTGGTGCGCTCCTGAACTTTGGATACAATGCCCATAAAAACCGACTGTCCCCGGGCGACATAGAAAAAATTGCTGGCTGGTGGAAGATTCAGTTTTTCGGCCAGCTCACTTTTTTGTCCCTCGTCTTCAATTAGCGGCAGAAGATCTTTTTCTACGGTTTCACCGATTTTCTCAAGCTCATTCAAATTATAACCCGGAGGCGGCAACAAAATTCCATACAATATTTCACGGTTGCCTTCGGGCATGTATTCTGTTTTGGGCATCAAAAAATATGCCAGACCAAGCGCCACCAAAATCATGGTAACGGCAACCCCCACGCGCGCCGCAACCAATCCGCACATCCAGTACACAAACTTTGTCGTGTAATTTATAAAGCCGCCGGCAAAAGCATTCAGTCCCCGGGCGATATAGCTAAAAGGTCTTAAGATAAGAGCGAAAACCCCTTTTGATTTGATTACCGTGTTGTTATTTTTTTGAACTTTGCCCAGTATTTTGGAAGCCAGCGTCGGTATGACCGTAATGGAGATGATCAGGCTTAATGTCACGGCGCCACTGATGGCGATGGCTATGTCGCGAAAAAGTTGGCCGGCCTCCTCCTGCACAAACACGATGGGAAGAAACACCGCCACCGTCGTCAAGGTACTTGCCAGAACCGCCCCCCAAACCTCGACCGTGCCGTCGTACGCCGCCTGTCTGCGATCTTTACCCATCTCCCGATGGCGAAAGATGTTTTCAAATACAACAATGGAATTGTCCACCACCATACCCACGGCAAACGATAGCCCAGCCAGGCTGACAACATTGATATTTCTCCCCATAAGGGTCATGATCAGGAATGTGCCGATGACACTGATAGGGATGGCAACCGCCACGATCACAGTGCTGGCAAAATTCCGTAAAAATATCAGAAGCACCAAAATCGCCAGAGATCCGCCTACAAAAATATTCTCCCTTACCAGGTTGATGGCGCTGTGGATGTAACGGGTATAATCATAGACCAGCACAATCTTTAAATGTTTTTCTTTTAACAGGTTCTCATTTAACTCTGCCAGCGCATCTTGCAGTTTCTTCATCACTACCAGGACATTGGAACCGGGTTCGCGCACGGCGTTGAAAACAATGGTCGGCGTGCCTATGTGCCGGACGACAAATTCCGCATCTTTAAAGCCGAATTCAACGTCGGCAATGTCGCCCACAGCAACAGGAATGCCGTTTACTCTCTTTATGATGACATTAGAAACATCTTCGGGGCTACTATACTCGCCGACGGTTCGGGCGATGTAGCGACGCTTGCCCTCGTCAAAGTTACCGGCACTGATGTTTTTGTTCTCTATATCCAGGGCTCGAACGAGTTCAGGAATGGTTACCTTGCGGGCCGAGAGGGCGTCCGAGTCAACTACGACTTGAAGCTGCCGCTCCCATCCTCCGTATATGTTGGACGACGACACCCCCGAAATCCGTTCCAGGCGGGGTTTAATATACTCGTCAACAAAATCGTACTCTTGCTGCAAGACACCCTGGTAGCCCGGCAGTCCCTTTAGTACCATCCAGGCAATCGCTTGCTCGCGTCTGCCGCCGGACTTTATAATCGGTTTATCCACATTGTCCGGATATTTTTTGACGCGCTCAAGGCTGTTGGATACTCTCAGCAGCGCTTCATCCGTATCCGTACCGATCTCAAATATCAGGCTGATAAAGGCGCTGCTGTCCCGGCTTTCACTTTTCATCTCCACCAGACCGTCCACATTTTTGAGCTCTTCTTCCTGAGCCTCAACAACCTCGCGCTCAACTTCCACCGGGCTGGCTCCACGCCAGGTCGTCGTGATGGAAACCTCCTGAAGATCAACGTTGGGAGTAAGTTGGATGGGAATTCTAAAAAGAGAAATAAAGCCGAACAGAACCAGAAGAATCACTCCAACTGTAACGGTAACCGGCTTTTTGATTGCAGTATCAATGAGTTTCATAGTTCAAAATAATGATGCAGGAAAAATTCATCACGAAATTGGGAAAGTACGAAAACACGAAAATCAGTACACTTTCAAAAAAAATCTTGGGAATTTGTATTATTCATTACTATTATTTCTTCGTGCTTTCGCACTTTCGTGTTTTCGTGATTCTTATTTTATAATACTCACCGGCTGTCCGGGTCGGAGTCGTTCATTTCCGCGAATCACAACCTTGATGCCGGGTGCTAACTTGCCGGCGACCTCAACATTTCCATCATAATACCCGAGGATTGTGACAGGCACCGGTATGGCCTTGCCGTCATTGACAATAAAAACCAGCCGATTGTTTCCTGCTGTGACCACAGCATCTTTTGGAACCAGCAGAGCGCTTTTTTGAGCCGCCAGATTAAACGTCACCATGGCCTCCATGCCGCTTTTGATCTTAAAGTCCTGATTTTCAATATTTATCTTTGCCGGAAACGTTCTGGAATCAGGATCTCCCTGGGGAAGTATCGCATTTATTCTACCCGCGCGCAGTTCGTTTGAGATACTTTTTACCATTACTTTGACTTCCCCCTGAGGGGCGATCATCACCGCATAGCGTTCGGGTACATCCACGGATACTTTAATTTGCCCTAAGTCCACCAGATCAACCACCGGTCCGCCGACCATGATCCATTCGCCGACCTGAGTATGTTCTGCGGAAACAAAGCCTGAAAAGGGTGCCACAACCTTTTTTTGTTTTATTTCATATTCAAGACGCTCCATATCTGCTTCGCTGCGCAGCAATTCCTGAGAAAAGGCCCGCTGATTATAAAGCGCCTCATCATATTTTCTGGCTGCGATACTGTCGGCATCTTTTAGCCGGCTGTATCTGCTAAGTTCTTTTTCAGCAAGCTCAAGTCTGGCCCTGATCGTCTCCCTGGCAGCCACTGCGCCTTTCAGTCGAATCTTAAGTTCGGTGGATATTAAACGGACAAGTAGATCCCCTTTCTTAACAAAATCGCCTTCCTTTACAGGAAAATATTCAACCACACCGGAAACTTCGGCAGCTACAGTGCTCGTTGCAACGGCCTCAGTGGTTCCTACCAGCGAGACCTGCTCTGAAACCATCTTTTGTTCCACCAATGCAATCCTTACCGGTACCGGCGGTGGCCCCTTGCTTTTGTCTGCATCGCCGGCCATAAGAGATGGCGTTAAAATCAAAAGCACCAGCCCTATTGTTAAAAACCAATGCAACCTAAAATGAATTCTCTTCATCCAACACCTCTTTCGCCACGTATTGCCAATTTCAACCTGGCAACTTATATTCAATCTCCTATGGAGTCAAGAAGTAACTAGTGCTTATCCACAAGTCCAAAATGAACACGATGGGTGTCCAATTC
>JABMQM010000240.1 GCA_013203195.1 Desulfobacteraceae bacterium
CCTTGACCTCTCGTAAATACCTGTACTTTCTGGAATCATATACAGTTTTTACATAAGCTGTCAAGATTATTATACAAATGTTACAATGTGCGAACGGCCCTTACAACTCATTCTCATAAACGTCTTTGATTTCCTCCGGCTTTATACACAGATAATCCAGTGTCTGGCGCTGGGTGCTGTGGCTTAAGCATACCATTTTATATTCGACCCCAGCACTATCTGCCGGACCTACCCCGATTAAATAGGATAGGGCATTTAATTGGGCAGGCAGGATTAACCCCAGTGAAATGGTCCTATGGAATTGCACGGGGCAGGCACGCTTGATTGGATCTATTGCTTTATCGGTTTCCCCCGGTATGCGGGACCCCGATAGCGGGATTTACGTTTTGCTCCAACAGGCAGACAAAACCGATAAATAACAATCTTGCTTTCAGCGAGAACAAAAACCAAAGAATCCGGTGGTGGTGTTTGTAGTGTGGTGAACACCTCCGCGTTAGCGGACTTGGTTTTGCCCCTTTCGTCCGCCTATCCCGCTGAGCGGGAGAAAGGGGCAAAGAAAATCCTGAAGATCATGTAAATCCTGTCTAAATAAAAAAGAAAACTAAACTTGCGGGGTAGACGAAATGTCGGAGGCCGATATCAATGCCAACGCGCATGAATAGGATTTACTTGACCTGACACCAGAAAAATATGATGTCTGCATATCAATTGTTGTTGTGAATGGTGTCGATATTGGTAAGAAAGCACCAACAGGGAAACATCTGTTTCTAATGACCACTGAAGACCTGAATGACAAGCTGCTAAACGTGTTTAAAGATTGCCCATATAAGGGCAAACGCGAAGACTGCACCTTCCTTAAGATGCAAGATATGGAAATAGATGCAAGGATTGACTTTCTGAACGATATGGACGAAGACGAGAAAGTTACAAAATGGCAAAAGCATCTGGAGTGTCTCATGAACGCTTTAGCCAGGTGAGAAATATATAAAGTTAAGGATCATCTTCAACTCAATTGTTGGTGTCAGACACTCTTCAAATACTCTCGGATCATCAAAGCCGCACTTGCTCCTTCGCCGGCCGCACTTGCCACTTGTTTGGTACTTTTATCTCTTACGTCGCCCGCAGCAAAAATTCCCGGAATACTCGTTTCCATCAGATGCGGCTCACGTCTTTTGTAACCAGTTGGCAGCTCGCCGCTGTGAGTTAAATCATGGCCGGTAATGATGAAGCCCCAATGATTGAGCAAAACTCCGCTGTCAGCCAGAAAGCCGGTGTTGGGCTCTAAACCGATAAAGATAAAAGCACCATCTGTTGACAATTCTTCCGTCTCTCCAGTCTGGTTGTCGAGCACTTGGAGTCTTGTGAGCTTCGATTTTTCACCGACAAATCCCTTGACTTCAGTGTGCCACCGCACACTTATTTTTGGATGGGCTAAGACTTTTTCTTGTATGATCCGGCTGGCCTTGAACTGGCTGCTTCGCACCAGTATGGTTAAATGTTCCGCAAACTTAACTAACAGGAGACTCTCCTCGGCCGCACTATTTCCTCCCCCTACGACCGCAACCCTCTTGCCTTTATAAAATGGGCCGTCACAGGTGGCACAAAAATGGACTCCCGCGCCTATAAGTTCGTTTTCACCTGGAACATTCAGACGTTTGTAACGTCCACCTGTAGCGACAAGGACAGCTCGAGCGCTATACTGTTCACCGTCTCCTGTGTAAACGCGGTGATAGTTGTGATAGGTATGAATACCGGTTACTTCCTGAGCCTGCAGCAGCTCCACGCCGAAACGCTCCGCTTGGCGCCGCAAGCGTTGTGAAAACTCCATTCCACCGATACCCTCTGGAAATCCCGGCATGTTTTCCAAGCGCTCTGTCCCGGCAGCTTGGCCGCCGAAAGCAGCCCGTTCAATGATAAGGGTGTCAATGAACTCGCGTGCAGTATAGAGCGCCGCTGTCAGACCGGCGGGACCCCCACCTAAAATGATCAGATCATAATGGTTGCGGCTGGCCTTGGTCTTCAGTCCGAGCTTAGCTGCCAGCTCAGCATTGCTTGGTTCTGCCAAAAAAGAGCCGTCAGCAAAGGTTATGGTGGGAATGATACGTTTGCCGTTGTTGGTTTTTATGACAAACTCTTCGCCGCCTTTATCCTCATCGATGTCAATCCAATTGTATGCAATCTGGTGTTCACCCAAGAATTGTTTGCTAAGGCGGCAATCCGGACACCAATGGGCACCGTATACGGTTATTGCTTGTTTAGACACAGCACACCTCCAGAATAATGATACCTAAAAACTGCATGAATAATTTTACAGAAGAACCATGTTTGCCGTGATGTTCTGTCAGATAAGTTTAGGTGTTGTGAGAAATGTTGTCTAGGGTTAAAAGAAAAAAAGCAGGGTCTGTGATAG
>JABMQM010000241.1 GCA_013203195.1 Desulfobacteraceae bacterium
AATATTTGCCGAAGCCCTTTTGCTGAAGGCCTTTTCGCAAAACTGGCAACTCAAGAAAAACTTGGAGCGCTGAAAACTCAATCAGCAGGACTAATGGCTTTACCTGGCAATTCAGCTACTTATATGGCTCAACAGGTTGCCAAGGAATACGCTGTGGACTTGACTGAGCACGAAGCCCAGCCCGTGTCCAAAGACCTTGTTAACTGGTCCGATTTGATCATGGTCATGGAAAAATCCCACCAGGACTCGCTTTTTACCCAATTCCCGGAAGCGGCAGACAAGACTCGGCTAATCAGGCACTATGCCCGCTACGGCTCAAGAAATCGCGGCATTGCCGACCCCTACGGACTCGATTATGAAGCATACCGCTTTTGCTTTCTTGATATCGAAGATGCTGTAACAGGTCTCATCAAGTCTCTGAAGTCCCTGTAAATAAAGTTGAAGATATATCTATAGCTTATGTTGACATTTCACTGGTGTTGTTTTAATACCATTTTGCAAACATATTGAGGTGAGTGTTATCGAAATCATTCATACAATCGCAAAGATGCAGTCATACGCGGATCAAAGCCGGGGCAAAGGCAACACCATTGTTTTTGTTCCTACCATGGGTTATCTGCATGCAGGACATCTATCTCTAATGAAGGAAGGATTGAAGCATGGAGATGATCTGGTGGTGAGTATTTTTGTTAACCCGACCCAATTCGGCCCTGGAGAAGATTTAGACTCCTATCCGCGTGATTTAGAGAAGGACATGGAACTCGTCCGCAAAGAGGGTGCAAATGCACTCTTTACACCGGATGCAAAAGAAATTTATGGCAGCCATTACCAAACCTATGTAGCTCTGGACAAACTCCCTGATCATCTTTGCGGGCTTTCCAGACCGATACACTTTAAAGGGGTTGCCACGGTTGTGACCAAGCTGTTTAATATCGTCAAACCACATATTGCCGTTTTCGGACAGAAGGACTACCAGCAGCTTCTTGTTATTGGCCAGATGGTTGAGGATTTGAATTTCGACATTAAAATCATCGGAGCACCCATCATCAGGGAGCCCGACGGTCTTGCCATGAGTTCGCGCAACAGCTACTTGACGCCCCGCCGGCGGATTTGTGCGCTCTCACTTTACGAATCCTTGCAAAATGCTCGCAGGCTTGTTAAGAGTGGAGAAAAAGATGCCTCCAAAATTATCGCGGCGGCATCCGATATGATAAAGTCCCACCCGGAAACCACAATCGATTATATCGCCGTCTGCAACCCTGAAACCCTTGATGACGTCAAAACAATTGAAGGTCCGGTATTGATGGCCCTGGCAGTCAAGGTAGGCACAACACGCTTGATCGACAACATGATATTGAAACCATAATTAAGCATAACTAAAAAAGACAGGAGAAGATTTATGAGCAACGAACAATTCTTTTTTACATCTGAATCTGTGACGGAAGGACATCCGGACAAGGTTGCCGATGCCATATCAGATTCCGTTCTGGACGCAATTTTAACAAACGACAAACAGGGCCGGGTTGCCTGCGAAACTCTGGTAACCACCGGCCTGGTGTTTATTGCCGGTGAAATCACAACCAGCTGTTATGTTGATATGCCGGAGGTTGCCCGCAGTACCGTCCGTGACATCGGATACAGTTCTTCTCTGATGGGCTTTGACTGGCAAACCTGTTCGGTTATTACCAGCATTGATCAGCAATCATCGGATATAGCTCAAGGAGTAACCGCCGGCCAAGGGCTTTTCAAGGAACAGGGTGCCGGAGATCAGGGCCTCATGTTCGGATATGCCACCGACGAAACCCCTGAATTGATGCCCATGCCGATCATGTTTGCCCACAAGCTGAGCCAGCGTTTGGCCAAGGTGCGCAAAAACGGCTCCCTCGATTTCTTAAGACCCGACGGGAAATCCCAGGTCACCATCGAATATGAAAACGGCAACCCCAAACGGGTGGATACGATTGTCATTGCCGCCCAACACAAACCGGATGTCACTTATGAAGACTTGAAAGAAGCCATCATCGAAGAAGTTATTAAAAAGGTTATCCCCCGGGATATGACCGATGGCGACACCCGTTATTTCATCAATGCCACCGGCAAGTTTATTATTGGCGGTCCCATGGGAGACTGCGGCCTTACCGGACGCAAAATTATCGTTGACACGTACGGCGGACAGGGCAGCCACGGCGGCGGCTGCTTTTCAGGCAAGGATCCGTCCAAGGTGGACCGCAGCGGTTCTTACATGGCCCGGCACATCGCCAAAAATATCGTTGCCGCGGGCATAGCCAAAAAATGTGAGATCCAGATCGCCTACGCCATCGGCGTGGCAGAACCGGTTTCCGTAATGCTGGATCTTATGGGAACGGGTGTTATACATAAAAGCCAGCTTAAAGAGATCGTCAACGATGTCTTTGATTTAAGACCTGCGGCCATCATCGAATATCTTGATCTTTTACGTCCCATTTACCGCAAGACTTCGGCATACGGGCACTTTGGACGCAATGAACCTGAATTTAGCTGGGAAAAAACCAATATGGCGGATGTGCTGCGAGATAAGGCCGGAATTTAAGGCTTGATTCAGCAATACACAATACTGGATGCTGGATACAAGATACTGGATTCAGGATATACGATACAGGAATCATGCATCATGTATCCTCTTTAAAAAGGAGATTAAAATTCAATGAAGTACGATATTAAAGACATTAAACTTGCCAAGGAAGGTTTACTGCGCATCGAATGGGCCGGTCAGAGCATGCCGGTTCTCAATCAAATCAAAAAAAGATTCAAAAAGGAAAAACCGCTGAAAGGCATTCGTGCTGCAGCTTGTCTGCATGTTACCACCGAAACCGCAGCTCTGATGCAAACCTTGAAAGCCGGCGGTGCCAAACTCGCCCTCTGCGCCTCCAATCCTCTTAGTACCCAGGCCGATGCG
>JABMQM010000242.1 GCA_013203195.1 Desulfobacteraceae bacterium
GTTATAAAGCCGTTATTTCTGAGGCCAAGCAAAGTTGCTATATTGAGACCCAGAACAGCACCGGCCACTATCTGGGAATAGAATGCTTTTGTAGATGCCACTGACATTTCAACATCCCGTCCGCTAGAGGTATACATAACACCGTCCACTTTGAACGTAATATCCGAGTCTCTACGGTTAACGATGGCCAGGGTGTGAGCCCCCCGTTCTCTGACCATTTCCATGGTGCGATTTGTATCCGTTGTGGTACCGGACTGGCTGATGGCAACGACCAGCGCATCGGCCATGCTGGTGGCATCATCTTGTTCATTAAGCTTAAACCCACTGAGTTCCGAAGCTTTGAGCGCATTGATATTAAAGGGTGAACCATGCAAGTAATAGTCAAAAATATTAGCGCATGCCAGCGCCGCGACTCCGGCAGTCCCCTGCCCGACAAAATAAATTCGTCGAATCTTTTTGCTTGCCAGTGCGTTTTGCAAAACTTGAGGGAATGTTTTTTCATCAAGAGTGATGACATATTGATTCTTCCGGGTTATTTTCCAGCGGTTCAGAAGGGTTTTCTCAACCGAAAGCGGCGATTCCGAAATTTCTTTTAAAAAATAATGTGGATATTCCTGACGATCGATATCTCTTGACGTAATTGCAGTATGCTTGATATCTTCTTCTCCAAGCTCCAGCGGGGTTTGGTCATAAAACATGGCTTTAATACCGTCAATCCCTCCGGTGGATTCCTGGTCTAAAATAAAAATCTGCCCCTGGGTTTTACCGTTGTGCCCTTCTACTTCCTTTTCTCCGTCCATCTTAATGAAAGAGGATGTCTCTTCAACAAATCCGTATACTTCGGAAGACGGGATATAATGATCGGCGGCAATACCTACAAAAACGGCTTGACCGCTGCCTTTCTGGGCCAGAAACAGCTTGCCGGGGGCCATGGCGGTATGCATGGATATGGCATGGGAGCCCTCAAAGTCATTGACAGCCAGGCAAAAGGCTTCTTCTACTGTGTGACCCATTTGAATATACTTGTCGATCTGAAGCGGAATTATCTTGGTGTCGGTGGTTATATCTTCAGGGATGTAAACGTTTTGCCTTTCAAGTTCTTTTTGTAATTTCTGATAATTATCGATATCTCCGTTCAAACAGACATGCATGATGCCGCTTTTTGCAGCAACGCCCTTAATAGTTTTATTATCGACAGGATGACAGTTGGGTTCAGTGATGGCCCCTACTGAAGCCCAACGGGTATGGGCGGAAACCGTATGATATTTGTGGGAAAAGGTGACCAGCGTCTGCAGAATATCATCTTGTATGATCTGCTTGCGCAGAAAATTGACATTATCTCCAAGACTTCCGATTTCTGCGGCGATCTTGTATGTCAGGGCCAGCGTAACGAGATTTTGCCCACTTGGATCTGTAGTCTTGTGAAAACTGATATCCCGGTTAACCAGAACATCTTCTGTGGAGCGTTCCTTGAACTGCTCAAAAAGATTTTTTTCTTTAATGGTTTGATTGAATCTTTCATATTCGGCACCATCTATCATAAACATCAGAGAGATACCTGCTGAATCGCGACCTCTTACCTCAAGATGGTCGATACTATTTAGTAAGGCATTAATCTGTTTGAAGATTTTTATACAAAAAGGATCAGTCTGTTTTTTTGTATCGAAAAGATTTTCAATTTTTTTAATATTCTCGATGATCTCGTTGGTCAGACACCAGCGAATATCTCTTAGATCGTCAATGCGTCGGGATAGAGTGTCGACCTCATCAATTTCAAGATGTCCCATTTGGTCACTGAGAAGTTTTGCTTCAGTATCAATGATTGCGGCCAGACGCTCGGAAAATTCGGCAAGTTCATTTTGGGTTTTTTGGCATATAAATACATTATGAAAATTATCTTCTGTTTTTAAAGAACGGACCGATTTCAGAAGAGATTCAATCAGCGCTTTTCCGCCCAGGTAAGCGTTGTCAAAGCTTAATTCATTTTTTTTGCAACTGGTAAAATTGTGGCCCTCGATTTTTATTAATATGGCATTCAAAGATTCCACAGTGACATGATCATCTTTGCTCCGCACTTTTTTATAGGAAACTATTCCGGTAAGACCGCAGTTGAGAACGTTATGATGACACGGGAAGAAGATTATGCTTCGGGTTGGTACACTTGACAGGTGTTTTCCCAAATAGACCTTGAAGCGCAGACAGCAAAGAGTTCGAGCATGGAGTACTTTTAAGATTCTCCGGATCTTTGCTTGAATTTTTAAGGGTAATCTCATTATGGTATTTTCCTTTGCACGAAAAATATAATTCAAATTGTTTGTCACGAAAACACGAAAGTACGAAAACACGAAAATCCAAGCTACCCGCTATGCGAGTGGTCGTAGACTCAGTATTTTCGTGATTATTAAAACAGTTTTACTACAAAAGCACGAGCTTAATAATTAAGAGAGAAACTACATTTGTTGATAAAGCTCCCTGATCCTGTCTCTGGTCATTATTGATTTCCAGCCGTTACCCAGAGCGTTTTCCCACAGCGGTTCAAGTACCAGGGCGACATCAACCATTTTATCCAGTTGGCCGTTTGTCATATCGGCCGCAAGGTTTCTGGGCAGCTTGATGCTATTGTTTTCCATCATTTGCCGGAATTCGTGAACTCCTTCGGGATAGTATTCTTCAAGGTAGTCAAAAGCAATACAGTTGCCGATTCCGTGATGAAGTCCCAATACATAGGAAAGACCGTATGAAAGCGCATGACAGATGCCGACTTGCGAATAGGCGATGCTCATGCCGCCGCAATAGGAGGCCATCATCAATTTGTCGTCGCTGTCCGGCACCATGTCCAAAAAAACTCCGCGGCAAAGACTTAGTGCCTTTTCACCGTATGACTGGCTGAACGTGTTCAGAAAGGTGCCGTTTAAAGACTCCATACAGTGGATGTAACAGTCCATACCGGTATAAAAACGCTGATCTGCAGGCGCGCCGGCGATCAATTCAGGGTCGAGCACGATTTGGTCAAAGACGGTTTGGTCGGAATTGATGCCCAATTTTTTTTCGGGGCCGGAAAGAACCGTAGTGCGCGATACTTCGGCGCCGGTTCCCGCAAGGGTGGGGATGCCGACGTGATAGACCGCAGCATTTTTAATAAGGTCCCAGCCCTGATAGTCAGCAGAAGAACCGGGATTTGTGAGCATCAGCGAAACCGCTTTGGCAAGGTCCATGGTGCTTCCGCCCCCAATGCCAATGAGACCGTCAGGTAAATGGTTTGGACTGATTTCTAAACAAAAAGCTTTGACTTTGTTTGTCAGTTCGTCGACGTACTCTGTTTTGGGCTCATCGTCCACGTTGACCCAGAGAACAAGATCTTGGTCCTGAACCGGTATCCGCTGGGCCAGCTTGTTTTGCATAAATACGTCGTCAATCAGAAAAACCATGGAAGAAGCGGTCTTATTACGCTTTTCATAAAGAATGTCGTCAAGCTGGTCAAAGCAGCTGCGGCCGAAAACAACCCGCGAAACCATTTTAAAATTTCGGAACATATGATTATCCTTTTTATTTGTTTCAGGGGTCGAGAAGCTATCTCTTATGGTCGCTGCATGGAAAATCTTTTTTTAAACCGTGTGAACTCGTGTATAAGGGCTCGTAAGGAAGAACAGAGGCTTTTATCACAAAAAATAACAGGTTTGCTTTACGATGGGCAATCGTTTGCTATGAAACAATTGCA
>JABMQM010000243.1 GCA_013203195.1 Desulfobacteraceae bacterium
CGCGATATCTGGTCGTACATTTCCATGGATTATTTCAAACAAAAAATCAAAGCCGGAGAAGTCGGGTCTTCGGTTATGCCACATAAGGTCAACCCCATCGACTTTGAAAATTCAGAAGGAAATCTGGGCCTTGCCATTGCCATTTTTGAGCATCTTGCCGCCAAACTTCCGGTTTCGAGACTGCAAAGAGATCTGACTGATTCAACGGTTACCAGAAATATCGGGGTACCCATGGCACACACCCTGATTGCCTGGCAATCATTGTTAAAAGGATTGGAAAAACTAATACTGAACCAAGAAGCGATCCGTGCCGATCTGCAGAAAAACTGGGCGGTCGTCAGCGAAGCGATTCAAACCATTTTGCGTCGCGAAGGATATCCAAAACCGTATGAAGCCCTTAAAGCGCTGACCCGGAGCCATGCACACATCGACGGCAAAACTATTGCCGATTTTATTGAAACCCTCAAAGTTCCCCAGAGCGTCAAATCTGAATTATTGAAAATCACACCCGAAAATTATACCGGCATTTACAATTTTTAATTCTTTCATTGTAAGATTTGTTCATTTTGTGGCAAAAAATAAAAGCAATCACGAAAACACGAAATAGGGAAAGCACGAAGTTTTTTTAATATTTTTTTCGTGCTTTCGTCCTTTCGTACTTTCGTGATATTTTTTGCTTTTTACGCAACAATTATTTTTGTTGTTCTAGCATCTTATGGATACGCAACCGCAGTGCGTTCAGACGGATAAAACCTTCAGCATCTTTCTGGCTGTACACATTGTCGTCTTCAAAAGTGGCGAAATCTTCCCGATAGAGGGATTCATCAGATTTGCGACCGAGAACGCTGCAGCAGCCTTTGTAAAGCTCCAGGCGTACCACTCCGGAGACATTCTCCTGGGTCTGGTTGATCATATTCTGCAAAAGCCTCATCTCCGGTGAAAACCAGAATCCGTAATAGACCAGCTCAGAATATTTCGGTATCAGCGCGTCCCGCATATGCATGACTTCTCTGTCCATGGTAATCGACTCCACGGCCATATGGGCTGCTCTGAGTATGGTGCCGCCGGGAGTTTCATAAACACCGCGGGATTTCATGCCCACAAAACGATTTTCGACAATATCGGCTCGGCCGATACCGTGGCGGCCGCCCAGTCGATTCAGTTCCAAAAGAAGGTTCGCCGGAGACATACTTTTTCCATTAATGGCCACCGGGTCACCCTGCTTGAATGTAATCTCTATGGTTTCAGGCTTATCCGGTGCATCCTGGGGAGAAACGGTCAGAGTATACATCTCCTTGGACGGCTGTTTCCAGGGATCTTCGAGCTCGCCCCCTTCAAAGCTGATATGAAGCAGATTTCTGTCGGTACTATAAGGTTTTGCACGGGTTGTCGGGACCTTGATACCGTGTTTTTCGGCGTACGCGATCAGTTCGCTGCGGGAGTTAAGCCGCCACTCGCGCCAGGGCGCAACAATTTTTATGTTGGGGTCATGGGCAAAATAGCTGAGCTCAAATCTCACCTGGTCATTACCCTTTCCGGTGGCACCGTGGCTGACGGCATCAGCCCCCTCGATCTTGGCGATCTCCATCTGGCGTTTGGCGATTAAAGGCCGGGCCAGGGAGGTCCCCAAAAGATACTGGCCTTCATAAACGGCATTGGCGCGAAAGGCAGGAAAAACATAATCTTTGACAAAGGTTTCCTTTAAGTCATCAATATAAACCTTAACGGCTCCGGTATTTAAGGCATTTTCCTCAATTTGATCGAGTTCCTCCCCTTGTCCGATGTCAGCTGCAAAGGCAATCACTTCACACTTGTAAGTTTCAATCAGCCACTTTAAGATTACAGAGGTGTCCAGCCCCCCTGAATAGGCCAGAACCACTTTATTTACTTTATCAACCATTACAAGACTCCCTGTTAAATATTATACTGTGCACGATTGCCGGGATTTGGTCATTGGTAATTGGTCACTCAAGCGAAGCGCTCTTAAAGCGAAGCGCTCCTCAAACAAAGTGCTCCTCAAACAAAGTGCTCCTCAAGCAAAGTGCTCCTCAAGCAAAGTGCTCCTCAAGCAAAGCGCTCCTCAAGCAAAGCGCTCCTCAAGCGAAGCGCTCTTAAAGCACAACCCGGGTCATGAGCACATCCAATACAGCTTTATGCATATGCAATTTGTTTTCAGACTGGTCCCATACAATTGAATGCGGTCCTTCCAACACCGTTTCACTAATCTCTTCACCCCTGTATGCCGGAAGGCAATGCATCACGACCACATCCTCTTTGGTCGCATTTTTCAATAAGGCCGTATTAACCTGAAAAGGCTCAAATGCTCGTTTTCTTTTACCGTGCTCGCCCTCCTGCCCCATGCTGGCCCAAACATCAGTATAAATTACATCTGCGTATTGCACCGCTTCAATCGGGTCTGTGGTTACTTTCAGCTGTCCATTCCCGCTTGCCAGGGCTCTTTTCAGAATCTCAGCGTCAGGTGCATATCCTTCGGGGCAGGCTAAAACCAGATCCAGACCCAAAACAGCGGCAGCATTTATCCAGGAATTGCAGACATTATTACCGTCTCCTATCCAGACAATCTTGGGCTTGGTATAGTCGCCCTTGCACTCTATTATAGTCATAAGATCGCTCAATACCTGACAGGGATGGTATAGATCGGTAAGAGCATTGATAACCGGGATGTCGGCAAATTTCGCATATTCTTTTAACAGATCCTGCGAATAGGTTCGAATAGCCAGCCCGTCCAGGTATCTCGAAAGTACTCTGGCAGTATCCCTTACAGGTTCGTTGCGGCCAATCTGCGTATCTCTGGTATTGATAAAAATCGGCGTGCCGCCCAGCTGAATTATTGCCGCTTCAAAAGATATCCGCGTTCGTGTCGACGGTTTATCAAAAACAAGTCCCAGGGTTTTTCCTGCAAGGGTTCTTTCCGCGGCTCCTTCTTTAAGCTGCTTTTTCAGTTCAAAAGCCCGTTTAAAAAGCAACTCAAAGTCTTCTTTACTAAGATCCAATAGTGTCAGTATATCTTTTTTCAAACTACCTTCCCTCGTCGTGTTTTAGTAAAAACTCCGCTCCAGATGCTTCGCGCGAATTTTTCATCTATTTCAGCATTCGGAAAGTTTTTTTCCATAATGCTTGGTGAATTAGCGAGCGGTCTTACAACTAAAACTCCCCGACCCTCAGTTAATTAAACTGTAACAGCGAGCGTATTCCCCGTCCCACTTTAGCGGGACTGCAGGGAACTTTAAAATTTTCGATTGAAGTTTGATGTTCCCAACGCAAAAATAGGGTTAGGCAAATTTGCCTTGTCTTGATTGTTGCTGGACTGCATCTGATAAAGTTTGAAAAATTCCCCTTGCCGTGCAATCAGTTCCTCCTGTGTGC
>JABMQM010000244.1 GCA_013203195.1 Desulfobacteraceae bacterium
AATATGGAACCGAAAATGGCTCCGTGCAGGGAGCCCACTCCGCCGATCAGAATCACGCCCACCAGCCACAAAGACCAGAACCAGGGAAAATGCTCGGGACTGATGGCCGCCAGATTACTGATCCAGAAAGCCCCGGCAATTCCACCGACAAATCCGGCCACGAAAAAAGCCAGCAGCTTATATTTGACAACGTCGATCCCCATAAGTTCAGCCGAAATATCATTATCCCGGATCGCCACCCAGGCCCGGCCGACTCTGGAGCGCAAAAGATTGGCTATAATCACCACACAGATGATTACCAGTATCAGCATCATAAAATAGACTTTTAAATCGCTGTCAATGATCCACGGTCCCACCTTGATAGTCCCCGGCGGCAATGAAAAGGCCTGACCGCGGCCGCCGATCTGGCTGACGTATGCTGTTATGATAAAATCGACGGTTATGAACTGGGCCGCCATGGTCGTTAAAATCAGGTAAAACCCCTTGACGCGGGCCGACGGCAGCCCGAACAGCACACTCCAGATACCGGCAGCGAAAGCAGCTATCAGGATGCTGAGCGGATATGCCAGGCCGAAGTCCAGCATGAATTGCGGCCAGGGAAACTCCAGAATCAAAAGAGTGCTGGTGTAAGCGCCCACGGCGATAAAGGCGGCGTGGCCCAGGGTGATCTGGCCGCAGTAACCGATCAGAAGCTGCACCCCCAGCGCTCCCAGCACGGTATAGCCGACCAGATTACAGACACTGAGCCAGTATTCATCTGCAAACCAGGGGATGAAAACAAACAGGGTCAAAAAGAGCAGGATCATCTTGCCGCGGATCAAATTCGTCTGCCACCAGGCATGATCCTGGTCATAATTTTGATGGTAAACGCCACAGGGAAGCCAGGTTGTTGACATAAAACTCACTCCGTTTCGAGTTTCGAGTTACGGGTTACGGGTTGCGGGTCATAATACTATGTCAGTTTAACTCGCAACTCGGAACACGAAACTCGTAACATTTTAAACACGTTCAATCCGCTCCCAGCCCCAGAGACCGTGGGGCTTGAAGAGCAGAAAAATGACCATAAACACAAAAGGGGCGACTTCTTTGATGCCTCCCGGAAAATACTGGTCCAGGTAGGTTCCGCAAAAGTTTTGCAATAGGCCGATAATAATACCGCCGGCAATGGCACCGGGAACCGAATTCATTCCGCCCAGCACAACGGCCGGCAGCACCAGCAGTCCCAAATAACCGACCGAGATGTTGAGCCCGTTGATATTTCCCAGCAGGGTTCCGCCGACACCGGCGGACATGAAGGCCATGGACCAGGCGGCAGCATAAACAAAACGGGCGCTCACTCCCAGCGACAGCGCCGCCATCTCGTCATCGGCCGTAGCCTGCATGGCCAGCCCCCAGCGGGTATACTTGAAGAAACAGACAAAAATGACCAGCAGCAGAATGGCTGCAATAAAACTCCACAGATAGGCCTGCCCGATAATCAGCGGTCCCCAACGGATCGGTTCAATTGAAAAAACAGGCGGTGTGAATACCCGGGTGTCGGTCCCCCAGATAAATTCCACGGTCCCTTTAAAGAAAAAGCTAAGGCCCACGGTGACCATGATCACCGTCAGCACCGGTTCGCCGATGAGCCGGTCCAAAAATATCCTTTCGGTCAGGATGCCCAGAATGAGCCCGATGATCAGTGACATCAACAGCGCTAACAGAAAGGGGACTCCCATGGAATAAAAACTTAAGGAAATATAGGCGCCGATAAGGGTCATCTCTCCCATGGCCAGGTTCAGCACGCCCGAGCATTTATAGATCAGGACCCAGCCCAGAGCGACGAGGGCATAGATGCCGCCGACCATGATGCCGGTGGTCAGGGTCATAAAAAACAGTTCCATGTGCGGATTCCTTTTTTCTTGCCACTAAGACACCAAGACACGAAGAAAAAAGAATAAATATACCCTTTGTGTCTTGGTGCCTTTGTGGCAAAGTTTTTTTGGCTCCGGTTCAGCCGTCGTAAATAGGGCTACTATGGCGAAGTCGGCTTTGTCCGGATTAGGGTCAATCTTTTACTAATCTTATATGCAGATCAGTCTTAATGTGCGCTTTGCG
>JABMQM010000245.1 GCA_013203195.1 Desulfobacteraceae bacterium
ACCCTGCAGCCCCGTTAGCACGAGATCTACTCTGCGCTCCGACAATCTTGCAGTGAATGTTATGCCGTGCGTCAGTGATTCGCAGCGACTGTAAGGAATTGAGGCTACCCGCCCTAAAGAGCGGGTCCTCCCGGAAAGGATTTAAAGCTTTTTTTGTATAGCTCCTCTAAACCCACCCTGAAGAGTGGCTTACGAGGAGCAAACCGGTCAATCAATTTTTTGATTCGCTCGCTAACCCCGCAGTCCACCGGAGGCGGACGGGTAATTCACTCGCTGTGCAGTTCAAAGCTTTCTCTTTAATTTCATCTCATTCTCTATTAATCTTAATAATTTGTATAATTTCAAATCATTAAAATCAACCATCATCTACCTTTCGCATTTTTTGGTACAATAACATCGGCAAGCTTGATGATTTGCCTGCATTTTTGAACACAAACAGACGATCCCGTTTGTTTTGTTCATAAATTAGCATTGTTCATTGTTAATGAACGTTGATTAATTTTGAACATAAACATTCTATAATAGCATCGAAAAGGTGTCATTATATTGATATTAAATTATATTATTGACATTCGTTCATATTATAGCTATGTTCATTAATAATGAACGATATAATTTGTTGAACAACAAGGCCCTGTGAACATGCAAAATAGAATCAAAAAAATGGTTGAAGAGGCTTTGAGGGTATTTGAAAAAACGACCGGTCTCGAAGCTTATCTCCAAGCTGAATATCTAAATAACACAAAGTACCCGGATGGTTTAGTTCGAATTGCCCACCAGGATATGCAACTACATTTAGCTGTTGAGGTGAAAGCAAGAGTGACCCGTGCCACAGTAGGTATAAAACAATTGGACCTGTTTAATCGTGAGGAAAAAACTCTGTTGATCACTGAATATGTGACGCCTCCGATTGCCAACCTATTAAAAGAGCTGAATATTTTTTTCATTGACACCGCCGGAAATGCATACATCAATGAACCGCCGCTCTATGTTTTTATTAAGGGAAACAAGCCTCAATTAACTCTGAGGGCGGAACCCCGGAAACGCCTGTTTAAGCCAGGCGGCTTGAGGGTTGTTTTTGCCCTGCTGAATAACCCCGAAATGATCAATAAACCGTATCGTGATATTGCCAAGGCGGCAGATGTTGCTCTGGGAACGATAGGTTGGCTCATCAGGGATTTAAAAGAAATGGGGTTTTGCATTGAAATTGGCAAACGCAACCGAAAGCTGATGAACTTACTAAATTTGCTTAAACGTTGGGTTGAAGCGTATCCGGAGCAGTTGCGGCCCAAGCTTATAAAAGAAAGGTTCGAAACGACTAACCATAATTGGTGGAAAGAGATTAATATAAAAGAGTATGGAGCCTGTTGGGGCGGTGAAGTTGCAGCAGCCAATTTAACGGGCTATTTAAAACCGGCCAAAGTCACTATTTACACTAATGAACCGTTTGGTAAATTGGTGCTGAAACATAAACTAATAATAGCAGAACAAGGTAATATTGAGATCCTGACTCCATTTTGGAACTTTAAATACGAGCTTGGAGGCCGAGATGTCGTACCTCCAATCTTGGTGTATGCAGACTTGATGGCTACCGGCGACCCCAGGAATATTGAAGCGGCAGGAATGATATATGAAAAATATCTCGATAGATTTATCCGGGAAAATTAGTGAAACAGCTATTTCAATTCTGATAGAGATAGAAAAAATCGCCGTAAAACTGGATTTTTCTTTTTTCATTGTCGGTGCCACCGCCCGCGATATCATTCTTGAATATCAATTTGATATCAAACCTTCAAGAGCGACTATCGACATTGACATCGGCGTGCTCGTTTCAGGATGGGATCAATTCGAGTTGTTGAAAAATGAACTACTCAGTTTGCGCGAATTTAGCCCCTCCAAACAGAAACAACGCCTACTTTATGAAGACAATTTTCCGGTAGACATCATACCTTTCGGAACGATTGCGGCTGAAGACGGTTCAATTACATGGCCCCCAGACCATGAGAATCGTATGAGTATCGCAGGCTTTCAGGAATGCTATCAACATGCAATATCAGTTAAATTGAGCTCGAATCCGGAACTGGTCGTAAAGGTAGTAAGTCTGGCCGGCTTAGCGCTTCTCAAACTAATCTCCTGGGATGACAATCCAGTAAGGCGAAGTAAAGATGCACCGGATCTGTTTTTGATAATGAAAAATTATCTCGATGCTGGAAACTTGGATCGCTTGATTGATGAGGCAATTGATACATTTAAAGAAGGAGATTTCGAGTTGGCTTCGGCCCGGTTTTTAGGCAGAGACATTGGAGATATTTCTAGCCCTGTTACAAAAACAATCCTGATCGAGATCCTTGAAAGGGAAGCTAAAGCGAAACAAGGGCACAAAATCGCGATGGATGTCATGCAAAACGACTCATATCGCAACCAGTCCTATGAACGCGTTGTTGAATATTTCAACGCGCTGTTAGAAGGTCTGTCCGAACATAAAAGTTAAAGAAAAATATGCGAAAATATGCGATTATGCGGCCAGGGCTGCACAAAAACTCGTTTAATGCAACAAAAACTCACTTTGATTTCGCTAACTTGCTGATATTATGTTACTTTAAGCTACTCCGGGCTTCGGCACCAAATTGAATATAAAGGGTTTAACAAACATCGTCTTTGTTAAACCCTTTTTCTATTGGTTTTCAACTCAGCCCTCTTTGCTTCAAGGACTGCCGGCTCCTTTTCCGCACTCTCTGTTTTCTCATCAATGGCTTTTATGTTTTTTGGTACAAGAACATCGGCAAGCTTGATGATTTGCCTGCATTTTTGTACCAGTCAGAACATGAAAATGGTATTAATTAGTCGAATGCCTCGCCCATATCAGCTTCTTTGAGGGCTTGGTGCAGGAGTTCGCCAACCCCAAGGTTTGGGGCTGTTTGCTCAAGATAGTGGTAATCAAGCGTCTCATATTGAACCTGGATGACGCCTATCACATCATGCCACTGCCTTTCCGAAACCCTGTCACCAAGTTGAAACCAATACAATTTGTGAAGATTGACATCTTCGGCAC
>JABMQM010000246.1 GCA_013203195.1 Desulfobacteraceae bacterium
CGGTTTTAGTTTCGCTACCTGAGAAAAAGTTGCTGATTCAAGATAATCATGCTCTCCGGAAACAAGTATGTCGGCACTTAAATGTTTATCACTGACCAGGTTAAAAGGTACCTTGTCAATTCCTCGCAGTAAAATTTTACCGTCAAATTTTCCCTTGCCGGTTTTGTTGTCAAAGCTATAGCTTAAAGGCGATCCGGTTGAAATGGACTTAATTTTTAAATGATTATTTTTTGAAACAGTCAGGTCAACTCCCACATCCTGTATCTTACAGCCGGCAGCAAACCGGTCTACAAAACCCAAATCATTTTTGAAGTTGATTGTTAAAGACGCAAGCTTGGCTATTTCTCTCTTATGCGGCAATCTGCCGGCAATATCCCAATTGAGCTTTGTCCGGCCGGTCAGCCTGATTTTATCATAAAACCTGGCAATAAGCTTTTCGGACAATGGCGCCATATCTATGAAAACCTTACCTTTTGTCTTAAGAAGTGCCGCCGCCATGTTCCCGGCATCAGCCTCAAAATCTGCCACAAGGATGTTGTCAACCGACAGCTTTGATTTAATTCCCTGGATGTCTGCATGCAGAGGTGCTGTATCCAGAAACTCGATTTTATCAATGCTGCCGTTAAGTTGGGCATTGGTTTTGAAAGGACCGTACCGGGAATTTTCGATTACCAAAGACGGTAATTTTATTGCAAAATCCTTTATTGCAAGCCGGGCATTTGTGCCGTCAGGGAACTCCAGTTCTGCATCCAGGGCTTGCTGAACATTGTTGACAGTAAGTAATGACGGTATACTTATTTCGTCGACCGTCAGTGCTTCGTGTACTTTAAAACTTGCCGTTAAACCAACAAGAGGATTTTTAGACTTATGGATTTGATTGGAGGCAACGGTTATGTTTGGAATTGACAAATTCTTGACATTAATATCCTTTTTTCCTTTAACCAAGATGCTGTCTGTGGTTAAAGATGCTGTCAAACTCATTTGTGTGGGCAAAAAATCCTTGAGGGTTGATCTTAAGTTCTCAATGGCAAACCTTAATCCATTTGCTGACAACCAAGGCTTTTGAAATTTTCTGGGAATAAAATGAAAATCGGGCATCGTTAAAACCAGGTCGCTGATGCTGACATCGTTGGGACCCGACGGCACAGGGCCGGAAAAGCCGGCATTTACGATTTCAAGAATCGGAAAATTTTGGGCGCTATCGTCACTTAATTTTATACCCTCCGGTATAAATCCACTGGATTTATCAAGCAATTCACCAATATCAAACCGTATCGATCCAAATTTCAAATCTGCCTGGGGCGCAGTACTGTATAAATTATCAACTACTCCTGTCCAAACCGCTGTGCTTTTTTCCAGCAAAACAAGCACGCCTTGCTCGATGGAGAGTCTTCCCTTGAAAGCATCCAGAGTTCCTCTGTTGTTAATATTAAAGTTTAGCGGTCCAAGTGTTTTGTCATTTAAAAAACCCTTTAAAATGACCAGGCCTTTGCCCTCTAAAGTGGAATTGAAAGATAGCGACTCCTGTGGATTTCCGGAACCGTTAAATATGAATTTTAGGTTGCCCGCGATTGCAGTCGACGAAATCTGCGGGGGCATAAAAGGTTTTAATATCCGGGCAAGCTTTGCCAGGTCAAATTCTATCCGGCTGTTCATCTTGCGTTTGTTAAGATTGCTGTTGAAGACAAACTTGGCGCCGGGGCCGGTACCCTCCATATCGATATATGCGTCGGCTATTTGCAGTTTTCCTTTTGGATTAAATAAGTTCTTGACGGAAATGTTCAGATGAGCGTCGGGAATTTTTTGGCCGTCAATGGCGATATCCGTATAAGCTTGCAGTGCTGCCGGTTCAAGATAAAGGGATGGTATATCAATATGTGCGGCAGCATTTTGCAGTACAAGCCGTTTGTTTTGTCTGCGATCTTCTACCCGCACAAAAATATTGTCAAGCTGAACCCGGCCTTGAATATCAAAAGGAACCGAAAAGGCCAAATTCTTCAGATCCAGCGGCGCTTGCTCCTTTTCTTTGGTGTCAGCCGGTTCAAATTGTGCCAACAGCAGACCCACATTGGTCTGGCCGTTTTTGCTGCGGATCAACCCGGCCTCAAGGCCGTCAACAACAAAGTCAAAATGCAGACGGCCGCTTAGTATTTCACCAAAAAATATCTTTATCCTGGCACTCTTGGCACTCAATATCGGTTTGTTTGAAAAAGACGGATCATCCTTTATGCTGATATTATTAATTACAACTTCTTCGGTCCATGCCCATTGGAGCTCTTCAATTTGCACGGGGCGGTTTAGGGCGCTTGATGCACGGTTTTCAAGAAAACCCTTAAACCTTGCCGTGGAAACAAGCTGCGGCAGGAAAACAACCAGACCAACCAGAAAGGATGCCATGATAAGGGCGGTAACACTCAGGACGAGCAGAAGTCTCTTTACTTTACCGCTTTTTGAATCTGATGTAGGTGTATCAGGCATGGGTTAAATTGACGAATTCGTAAAAAATTGCATTGTTTTTCAGCTCTTTAAGCCTACAAATTATGCAAAAAAACTTCAACCTCAATTGAATTTTGACTCAATCAGGGCCACGCAGTGCTTAATTGTCTGGAGTTTCCTTGATTTTTTTCCAGTATTTTATGTCTCGACCTTCTTTAAACACGTCGATAAGCATCCAGGTCTCACCGGTTTTTGTGTCGATTTTGAACAATTTTTTTTCGTTAAAACCCGTTGTTTTGCTGGTCTGAATGAAGGTCGATTTGTATTCCGCGTTAAACAATTGGAACCTGTCCTTTGTTTCCTGTTGCTCAGCGCTGTAAAGCGGTCCGGCGCATAACAACACCACAACGGCGATGGTAAGATAAAAAATGGTTTTCTTCATTTTTTCCTCCCTGGTTTTTGATATTTTTAACGGTGAAAAAATATAATTTAAAATATTTCAGCAGTCGGGGAGTTTTTTCCCATAATGCTTGCTGAATTAGCGAAATGGATGATCAGATTTTAATGCGTGTGCTGTTTGAGTATATTAAGGATCGTCAGAAAG
>JABMQM010000247.1 GCA_013203195.1 Desulfobacteraceae bacterium
ATACCCCGGATTGAGAGGAAAACCGAGACTGAACCAAAAGGATTAGATTACTCCCTTCCTATGCAAATGTTGGTTGATGAGCATGTTTTAATAAAAAGATTGATCGCCTTGATTCCGGAAATTGTAGCAAATCTGGATGTGGATTCAAAGGAAGGCCGGCAGTTGATAATAGATGCTGTCGATTTTATACGGTCTTACGCTGATAAGTATCATCATGGGAAAGAAGAAGATATTCTTTTCAAATATTTTGATGAAAATCTGGCTATCCTGAAAGTTATGCATGCAGATCACAAACAGGGGAGAAGTCATGTAAAGGCAGTGCTTGAAGCCCTTGACAGGCAAGATGAAGCGACAATTGGAAAACACCTGACCGCATATGGCGCTCTGCTTACAGAACATATCAAAAAGGAAGATGAAATCCTATTGCCCTGGATGGACAGGAGTCTTTCCATCAGTCAAATTGGCAAGCTATTTTCCGAATTTAAAGAGGCCGATGAAACTATTGGATATTCACCTTCAAAATATGAAGAGTTAATTGACCGGTTGGAGAAAGAATTTAAGAGATAATACCTGAATTAATTACTCTGAAGGGAGCTAAGCCATGTGTCAGAGTTACAGAAAAGTTTGTGCCTGCGGACAAAATACCACCGAGATATTTTTTGGAAGGATGATTTTTGATGAGCAGGTGGTTGCCAAGGTCTATTGTCCCAACTGCAGTCAAAATATTGCAACAGATTGTGACAACAGGATGTGGGATAACGGCTGGGTGCTGGAGCTGAACATGGAGGTTGTGCAGGCGCATATACCTGTAATGGATATTGCGCCTGAAGATGTCACCGCCGACAGGATCTTCGACGAAGGCTATGTCACCTGGGTCGGGATCACACCGGATGATCATCAAACAAGAGAGCAGGAACGCAACCAGATTCAAAAGCTCGCCAAAACCGATCTGCTTGCTTATATCCAGGCCATGAAAGAATGGGGTCTGAACCGCGAGAAACGTTTTGTTAACGAAGGCTGGCGCAAGATGAGAGCCAGAGCTATACATTAAAGCGGAAGGTGATAACATCTCCGTCCTGAACCGTGTAGTTTTTACCTTCGAGCCTGACGGTCCCTTTTTTTCTGGCTTCTTGATAGCTGCCGGCATCTATCAGGTCGTTGTAGGCAATCACTTCAGCCCGAATAAATCCTCTTTTCATGTCTGAATGAATTACATCGGCAGCATCGACGGCGACAGTGCCCTGTTTAACGTTCCAGGCTTTTACCTCTTTATTGACGAAGGTAAAAAAGGAGATAAGTCCAAGCAGTTCAAATGACCGCTGGATGACCCGATCCGTTGCTGACGCAGAAATTTTGAACTCTGTGAGAAAATCCTCGGCTTCTTCAGCGGACATCTGGGCAAGTTCCTGTTCGAGCTTGCCTCTTATTACCATGCAGTCTTCTTTGTTCGTAAGGTTTCCAATGACCGGCAGACGGTCATCTTCGTCATCGTTGTTAAACAGCACTAAAACCGGTTTGGCAGAAACAAACCCATATCCTTTTAGCGAGGGCGCCTCGGAAAGTTCCGGAAACTTTCTTAAAGGCATCTCGTTCTCAAGGTGTTTCAGGCACTGGCTTAAAAGTGCCAGTTCTTCCTGGTATTCTTTTTTGCCGCGTTTGCGATCTTGCTCGATACGTTCCATTCTCTTTTCAATAACCATCAAATCAGCCAGTATGAGTTCCTGGTCAAGGGCGTTAAAATCATCCAGGGGCATCGGTTCATCAAAACCATACCCGCTGAAATTGCGGATCACATGGATCAGGGCATGACAGTCCCTTACCTGGTTCCAGATCTTCTGGTCTTTTAAAGATCCCATCATTCCCGGAAGGAAATATTCGACCTGGGTATAAATGGTCTTCTGCGGTTTGAACATGCTCAGCACCGCCAGCCGCTCATCAGGCACCTGCATGGTGTTGATGCGGTTTTCACCCTTTTTTTCAGCGGTGGAAATCGTTTGGGTTAAAGCTTCAAATACTGTCGATTTACCTGCGCTGGGAAGGCCTATGATACCTAATTTCATCTTTGCGAATCTCCTAATAAGATGAAAACTTTTGGGCCAGTTCTTTGCCAATCTGGTCAGCAGGGGTTGTACTTTTTAAACTTTTGACATTTTCAGATAAAAAAGTAACTTCCAGTAGAGTTTTGCCGGTAGTAACATCAATCATCCGGGCGGTGGTCTCAGCCACATGTTCGCTATACCCTCCAAAAGATCTAACCGAAGCATCCCCGGTAATGATGGCATCAACCCCTTTAAGTTTTCCGACAATGAGTTGATGATTTTCCGAAACTTGTTCAGGTGTTAGCCGGTTTGCTTTAAGCAGAGTTTGTAACTGCCCCTGTTCAATGACTGCAAAGCGTGACGTGTTAAGATTGGCCGCCAGTGCCTCAGCAATAATCCGGCCGGTTTCGCTTCTATTACAAACAAAAGGGAAAACCGCTATGTTATTGATGCCTTTAATTTGCTGAGGACTATCAAAAACAACCGTGATAGGGGCTGCGCTGCAGCCGTAAAAGAGTACAAAAAGAGATAGAATGCTGATTAAATTGAATCTTTTCATTATATTGACTACATACAAGTTTGATCACTATCAGTTGAGTATAGGATATTCTATACCGAAAAATAAACCGATGCAACCGAAAATAATAATAATGATTTTGCTATCCAACGGTAAAAACTGGTAATTTCTATCAAGGCCTTTCCGCGAAGTGAGTTCTGCGAAGGCGATTACACAACACCTGGATGATGTCTCGGGAAAAGATGGTGTTGGTCTGGAGGAGTTCTTCAAAAACATCGGGCATCATGATAAGCAGGATCGATTCCGTTTCAGCGATGGCTGTTGCGGTGCGGCTTTCGTTCAAAAAGTAGGCCATTTCGCCCAAAACCCTCCCTGCCTGATAAGTAGCTATTCCTAAAATACGGATATATCTTCAATTGATCTTGTCCATATCGCGTGCTATAGCACATAGACCGTTGCACTTGAGGGGCACTTTGTGTGAAGAGCGGCCTGGCGGCTTTGAGGGATGTTGATAAAAAGACTTTATCCCCATCAAGCGCAGCGCTCCTCAAGCGTAGCGCTCTTCAAGCATAGCGGTCTTTATTTTGCCAATGACGATACGACATCGATCCTATTTTTTTGATCAAGGAATTTTATTTGAATGCCGGCAGTGCGGAGCCTGCTGTACGGGAGATCCCGGAATCGTGCATGTCTATCATGATGAAGTCGAAAGCATTGCCCGGTATCTATCAGTGGGAGTTTTAAGCTTCATAGAAAAATATTTATATACGATCAACAGAGAGTACGGTATCAAAGAACATGCAGACGGCCAATGTTATTTTTATCAAGACGGATGCACCATCTATCCGGTTCGCCCCGGCCAGTGCCGAACGTTTCCATTCTGGTTCGAAAACTTACGTTCTTCCAAAAAATGGCGACAAGTATCAAAGGCATGCCCGGGCATAGGCTCCGGGAAACTTTACTACAAGGAACAAATCCTTCAAATCATAAACTCAACATTTGTTGATCATGCAAACAATATACCCTGATTAAACCCTAACTGGCATTAATCTGTATAGCTAATTATGAGAATAGGCGTAAGACAGTCGTTTTTACGAGATCGATGCTGGATGCTAGATGCTAGATGCTGGTCGAAGATCCCGTCTTTAGCGGGGATATTCAGGAATGCTCTAATAGTGAAGTCCAAAAACATCCAGTCCTCCAGAGGCGGATAAATATCCAGGAACCAGTATCCAGAATCAGCCAATACTGGCAATGGTTTTTGTTATAATGGCCTAGACCGAACACATAATTTTAAGCAACTATAGGGTTAATAATTAACATTCATTGGCGAAAGGGATTTGATTATGCTGAGACGATGGCCGTTAGTTGCATCCATGCTCCTGCTGGTCGGCCTGATTACGATTCCCCAGGTTGTTGCAGAAACGTCTGCCCGGACGTTCAGGCAGCAGAACGGACTGGTGGCCTACACCCCGCCGGCTTGGTTTTTAGGGGGGTACTTCATTGCCCACGAAAAAAATCCAGGTTACGTTTTCGGGCCGGTTCAGGATTTCGTCAGCACTCTCGGAGGCACAACCACATGGCTGATCGAGGACATGGAATTAATACGTCTGGAGCAGGCGTCTGCAGACGGACAGAACCCCGAATATTCGTTTTTTCTTGAGGTTGATTCACCCGGGGGAACGGAATACTGGGTTTTTGTGGCTTTTCCTCATGAAAGCGCACAGGCGTGGTTCAACGCTAGGCGGGCATTTCATGGGAGGAAGGCTGAGGGGTATTACGGAAAAACTCAGAGAAAACTTGAACACGCCATGCGTCAAGGCCTTCATATTAAAGCTGAGCTTCGCTTTTTGATAGTAAACGGAGAGACCGGCCTGCAGGCTCCCGAGAATGTGATCATGAGCCGACACAAATTCCAGCCGGTTTTCGACCTTAGCACGGGCCGTAGTTTGGGCCCGGATGCCAAGATCAAATAGCGCATATCCAAGGAGGTAGCATTCATGTCACCCTATAAGAATAAAGAGGCAGAAACCAGCCGCCGCGGTTTCTTAAAAAAAACCGCAGCCTTAGGATTGGGGGCCACGGTGTGCGGGTCCGTTTTCCGGCAATCCCCGGAAGCCTCGGCCCGGATCGTCGCTCCCAAGGATCCCATCGCTCGCAGGCCTTTCGGCCGGTCGGGCATAAAGGTCTCCATCCTTTCACTTGGGGGAATGTTCGACATTATGAACAATCGTTTAATGCTCGCTAAAGCCCTAGAGTGGGGGATCAACTACTGGGATACAGCGGAAGGGTACGGCGCAGGCCGCAGCGAGAAAGGCATCGGCCGCTGGTTCGCCGGGAATCCCGATACCCGCAAGCAAGTTTTTCTGGTAACCAAACTTTCGTTTAGAAGGGGTCCCGATTTTACGCTTCGGCTGGAAGAGTGCCTTCAAAGGCTGCACACCGATTATGTGGACTTGCTTTTCGTACATGGAATCCGCGGCATAGATGAAATGAGAGGCGATCTGGAATCTTGGTCTCAAGCCATGAAAAAGGCCGGCAAAATAAGGCTGTTCGGTTTCAGCACACATGCCAACATGGAAGAGTGCCTTGAGGGCGCGGCCAAGCTTCCGTGGATAGACGGTATCATGTTCACCTACAACTACCGTCTGATGCACGAGCCCCGCATGAAAGCGGCAATTGATGCCTGCTACAAGGCCGGTATCGGATTAACGGCTATGAAAACCCAGGGTGGCGGTCCGGTCAAGAGTCAGGGTGAGACTGAGATTAAAATGGCGGGCCGCTTTATGCAAAGGGGATTTACAGACCATCAGGCAAAGCTCATGGCTGTTTGGGAAAATAAGCGTATCGCCAGCATCTGCTCTCAAATGCCCAATCTGACCATTTTGGCAGCAAACACCGCCGCGGCAACCGGCCAAATCCGCCTTTCACATCTTGATCGCGCGTTGTTAGCTAAATACGCTGAAGAAACCGGCGGAGACTACTGCGCCGGATGCAGTCGTCTTTGTTCGGATGTGCTTGCCAAAAGGGTGCCGATCAACGATGTCATGCGTTGCCTCATGTACGCCCATTCCTGCCAGGACCTCGGCCTGGCACGTTTAACCTTCGAAACTTTGCCGACCCAAACAAGAGCGCTTTTGACCCGGTTGGACTTCAGCGAAGCTGAACGGTCATGTCCTCGCAATTTGCCGATTGGACGACTGATGCAAGAGGCTGTGATTCTGTTG
>JABMQM010000248.1 GCA_013203195.1 Desulfobacteraceae bacterium
AATTAATCCACTCTTAAGAAAGGGTCCATTGAAACCCTACCACCTCAAACATTATCGTTGAATAACGGCGATTCCTTAGAGATAAAGGGGTTGCTCAAATGGGAAAAGGACTTTTATTTTGGGTTAAGTTTGGAAGAACTGATTCCATCCTCGATTATAGATAAGGAGCAACTGTTTATCAGGGAGCATGGAACCTAAGTTCTCGGGTAAGTTGCGGGATCGGGTAGGGACAAATTGAATCCAGAAAAATATGATCTGAGAGATATTAATAATGCTTTAGAATTCCTAATGTAGCCAGATTTTATCAAGGAGAAATACAGAATGAAATTATACGTAGAGATTAACAACGAGAAACATTACATCGAAAAAGATATTGTAGAAAAGTATGGTTTAAAAGAAGGTCAAACCACACCATCCGCAGGTCTTGAAATAAAAAGAGAAAATGGTTCGATGGTTGAAACGGAAATAATCGATGAAACGGAAATTGATAAGGATACGGGAGAGGGTTAACGGGATTTGACAAGCGTAAGCTCTAAATTATGGGCGCCGGTGAGGGTATGATGTTGGCGACTAATAAAGTCCCTCAAAATGCACGATTGCCAAACCGAATCATCAATGATATTAGTTTGGTGAGGCGAATCGATACAGGCAAGAAATCTTGAATTTTTTAAACGAGGATGGCTATGAAAAAATATATCATCTTGGCGGTAGTGCTAACCTTATTAGGCACATCTGCTGTTTCCACTTATGCTTTTTATTGCGGTCACAGCAACAGAAACTTAGCAAAAGAAGGAATGCACAAATACCAAGTTCTAAACGCCTGTGGTCCGCCAGTGTCGAAAGAAATTGTTGGAGTAGATAAGAACGTCGAATCGTATCGTATAGTCGAGGAGTGGCTCTATATCACTGAATATTACGGCGCAAAAGAAATGTACCTTCTGAAGTTCGATGGAGAGGGCATTCTGGTCGAAATTGATTGGCTGGGAAAAGTGAAATGAATAAGCATTAGTTGACACCTAATAATAGAAAGCATGGATTATCATAAAGATTCCGCACTTTTTTTGCCGAAACCCACAATGTTTTGTTGGTTTATGTAACTATGTAAAAGTTGCGATACCTGCCTTTAAGACGTAACAAAATGATAATTGACCTTTAAATGTTTAAAGTGCATTATCTAACTGATTTTTCTATTAAAACAAGAAAAGGAGGTAGATATGTACAGAGAGCAATTATCAATTATAAACCCTAATCACCTTCACGGATGCCATCCTGCAGATCTTCGCAGCTATTTTCAAGACTCGCCATTTATCCAAAATATCGATCCACAATTTCCCCTTGCCGCCCCCAAAGCGAATATATCCTCCCCGCCGATTTCTACCGGGCGTCGTATGCTGGACCACATTTTGGATAGAATTTCTCGAACCGATCTTCCCTGTAAAGATTATTTTACTCAGTACCTGCGCCTCAAATACCGTAAAAATTGTAGGCCAAATACACTTCGCATAGTGGATATTTCCTTAAGACAGTTTCTATCCTTTTACCGGAATGCAGGTAAACAGCATCTGGAACAAATGACCAGAGAAGATTTTGAAGCCTTTGTTGAACATCAGCAAGATCGTGGGTTAAAACCCAGCTCGGTTCGTACACGGCTGGGCGTGGTATATGCATTTGTACATTTTTTAATTGAAAAGAAGGTGCTGAGTTACGAACTGCTGGAGCGCAGAATAAAGCTAAAGCTTCCTGATCGTCTGCCGAGGGCGATTGACCCGCAGGATCTGAAGCAATTGCTGTCAGTGATTGATCACGTCCGCAATCGAGCGTTGATATTGCTTTTGCTTAGAACCGGTATGCGTATAGGGGAGTTGTTGAATACGAAAGTAAATGATGTGGATTTAAGACAGCAGAAGATTTTAATTTACCAGGCCGACAAAACAGGAGTCGGTCGAGTTGTTTATTATAGCGATGATGCTAATGAGGCGCTTTTGACCTGGCTTAAAGTCAGAGATCCTTTCAAGGAGTATCTTTTTTATAGCCAGGGACGTCAATCGTTATCCTATAGCGGTGCTCGCTCAATGTTTCATAAATATTTGCAAAAGGCTGGGCTGTTGTACAGTGGTTATGCGCTGCACTGCTTGCGGCACACTTTTGCAACCGATCTTTTAAATGCCAGGATGCCAATTGAGTGTCTGCGGGTTTTGCTTGGTCATACCAATCTGGAGGTCACCCGGCGATATGCGCGACTCACGGATAAAACTCGTGAACAAGAATACTTTCAAGCCATGCAAAAGATCATAAAAGGGAACGCCGATGCAGATGATAAATGTGATTGTTAACTTCCGGCGGTATTTAAAACGCCGCAATTATTCGCGGCATACAATTAAATACTATCTCAACATCCTCAGGCAGTTTGTGCTCTGGATCGATGTACCGCTTGAACAGGTAACTTACGAAAAGATAGGCGACTATATTGACTATCTTCACAACAAACGCATGCAGCCTGCCAGCATCAACTTATATTTGGCCGTCATACGGGTATTTTACAGTTACCTGAGATATGAGGAAAAGATAAAACTGTCAAATCCTGTCAGAAACAGCTGTCGTCTACGGGTTCCCAAGCCGCTGCCACGGCATCTGCGTGAAGGAGAAGTCGAACATCTGTTTAGTGTGATTAAAAACAAACGCGACTTTGCCATGTTCAAATTGATGCTCAGATGCGGGCTGCGGGTAGAAGAAGTGTCTAACCTAACTCTTGGTGCCATTGATCTCAAACAGCGCAGGATCATTGTCTACCATGGAAAAGGCAGCAAGGACCGTGTTGTTTACATCAGCGAGGATGCCCATGATGCGTTGGTAGCGTATCTGAAGATTCGATCTCATTTTCGTATCAAAAAAGTCTTTTTGGTTGAAAAGGGAAACTTTAAAGGCCAGCCTATCTCGGTTCGGGGCATTCAGAAGCGGATGGAGTATTATGCAAAGAAAACCGGATTAAAAGTCTCTTGTCATAGCTTACGCCACACCATGGCAACGCAGCTTTTAAATGCCGAGGCACAGGTGGAGACCATCCAGGATCTTTTGGGCCATAATTGGATTACCACCACGCAAAGGTATTGCAAGGTGTCTAATTTGAAAATCCAAAAAGATTACTTCAAAGCTATGCGTAATGTATTGCAGCGGGAGACTCAGCCTTCAACCAACTCGTTTTTTGACCCAGGGCGATGAAAGGATAGAAATAAGAGCTTGACATTTAGTAAAATTAAATGTAATATAACTTATTAATTATAATAGATAAATCAGGTTTTGTTACGTTTTACTGCCTTGAACCCTGCACCAAGATCATTTCAAGAGCAGCATTGATTTGGGTTCGCAATCTTCACTCTAAAGCTATTCAAAGCACATCGTAACATTCTTTGATTCACAATCAGAGCCAAATCGGCTCTGCCTTTTTTTTGTTTTTAGTCAACAAAATAAAATCGTTTTACGATTTCATGAAACTCCCGCCTCGCTGAAAGCGGGACGGGATCTAATAAGCAAAAGGTTTATCCGCCTCAGGAGGGCTAAAATTTCTATCCCCGTAGCCCCGATAAGCGGGGTCTTCGCTACGCTACGACAAGCAGCGGGGAATTCAAATTTAAAATTTACTTGTTACACCAAAGGACCTTTCGCCGATCTTCATGTGCTCCCATAAGGGGCCTTTAATGCCAAAACGGCGCAATTTCTTTTGCAGCCTGGCATCGATGTTAATATTGAGGCCGGGGAATATCCAGGTGGGGTGTTTTTTTGAAAACGTTTTGATAAAGGGCAGAATTTTATTTTTAACAGCGGGTGAAATATAAAATACGGGTTTCAAAAAGTCTTCATCAGACCCTATCATTTCCTCCTCCCGGGCCATCAGAGCCAGTTTGGTTTGGGGGAAGATTCTGATGCCGATCATACAGATAGCGGCAGTGGGAGACATATTCAGGATGGCCTCCAGAGTCTGGTTCACAGTTTCCATGGTTTCTCCCGGCCCCCCCAAAAGCAGAGAGTGACAAAAGTTTATGCCGGACTGCCGGCAGATTTCCGAGGCGCGTTCAAGGTCATCGACGGTGAAGTTTTTGCCCATGTTCTCCAGCATGATAGCATTGGCCGCATCACTTCCGAATTCCAACCCGGTACAGCCGGCTTTAAGCATTAAATCAATAAGTTTTGGCGTAACAAATCCCGGATTGGCATAGCAGCTCCATTTAATCGGCAGTTTGCGTTTGATAATTTCCCTGCAAACGGCTTGGGCGTGCTCCATGGGGTAATTGAATTCATTGTCAACAACGAAGAGATTATCGACTCCGCAATCCAGGATAACCTCGATTTCATCGCAAATGAGTTCCGGACTTCTCAGCCTTACTTTTTTACCTTCTATAACCGGATAGGTACAGTATATGCATTTGAACGGGCAGCCTCTTTTAGTCTGGATGTTGCCCATCCCGCCCTGTTTTAAATAGGCCACGTTATCAAATTCAGCACGATCCGGGCATGGTATGGTGTCCAGGTTTTCGATGATGCCGGGACGATAATTTATAACTTGTGATTTGAGCTTCCCTATAGAATCTTTATTCTGCTTGAGTTCATTGATAAACTTAATCAAAGAAAACTCGCCTTCTCCTAAAATGCCGTAATCAGCATTTAAATAATTTAAAATTGCCGCAGGCAGCAGGGCAAAACCGCTTCCGCCGATAACGATGATTCCCCGGCTGTATTTCCTTATGGTGTGAACCACCTGGCGATAAAAAGCCAGATAGGAGACATACTTTGGATAACTGACATTGTCGACGTTTCTTAAAGACAGCGCGATGATGTCAGGAGTAAAAGTGCTGACAGCAGACTCGATAGCGGCTTCATAATCGCTGACAAAACACAAATCCAGAACCCTGTAACTGATGCGGTTTCTTTTTAAAGCCGCGGCAATGTACGCCACACCGATGGGAAAGACCGGATCGGGAAGTGATTCAACATTGGGTGAGACCAGAAGTACTTTCATGATAATCCCGGATTAAGCATTGCGGGTAAAAATCAGACTGCTGCTCCCGCCGCCAAAAGTGGAAGTTGTCATCAGGGCTGTTTGGATTTTACTTTTCGAAGATATATCCCACTTTATTACATCATGTGGTGCCGGCTTCAAAACTTCAGCTTTTAAGGCGGGAAGGGACAACTGGTGATAGAGGCTCATCAAAACGGCGGCGGCCCTTATAATGCCGGCGCCTCCAAAATCACCCATAAGATACTTCAACGGTGTAACCGCAAGATTGTTAATGCGATTTCTGAAAATTGCTTTGAGCTGACGATACTCCAGGCGGTCTAGTTCGGCGGATAAGTTGGCGGAAACGCTGATCTGGTCAATTTCATCAGGCCTCAGGCCAGCCTGTTCCATTGCCATAATCATCGCGCGTCCCATCTGCTCTCCATCGGTTTCGTAATGCCCCAAGGAAGTTGCGCCCCCGGCCAATATCCCGGTTTTTAAAAGGCCGTAAATTTTGGCCCCCCGCTTAACAGCGAAATCGAGTCTTTCCATCACCAGGATCCCGGCACCTTCCCCCAGGATAAGACCGCCGCCGGGTTCAGGATCGGCAGGTTCACGGTTCTTTATTTTGATTTTATTAAGCGCACCCAGATCATTATAACAGTGGTATTGCATTGCGGACAACTCATCGGCTCCTCCCGCCAGGACCACATCTACAATATTTCCCAAAAGAAGATTGCGGGCATACATCATGGCGTTTTCCGCGGAAATTTCGTTTTGACAAAATGTGCTGTTGGGGCCGGTGATGCCATGAAACATGGCGATATGGCTGGCAGGTGCATTGGGCACCGTTTCGGGAAACAAAAACGGCTGGGCGCCCCGGGGTCCATCCCTAAGAAGGCTTACAAAAAAATCTTCCACGCGGGAACTGCTCCCGTAAGCTGTCCCCAGAATAACGGCAATTCTTGCTTTATCCAGGTCTTGGGCGTCCAGTCTGCTGTCGTTTAAGGCTTCCACACTTGAGCTTACCGCCATCCTTGAAATTCGACTCATGCGCCGATAGATTCTGGGAGACATATAGTCGCGGGGCTCAAAGTCGTCAATCCAGCCGGCAACATTGGAGGCAAAGGAGCTCGTTTCAAAGTCCCGGACTTTTTTTATACCGGTCCCGGCCTTTTTACAGGTTTCCCAAAAAGCTTCACGACCAATACCCATTGACGAAATAACACCAATACCTGTGATAGCAATATCTGACATTTTTAATACCCTATCCGACGCTGCCGAAAACAACTGATGTATTATTACCTCCAAAAGCAAAAGAATTGCTTAAGGCCGCACGGATCTCCTGTTTCCTGGATTTATTGGGAACATAGTCCAAATCGCAATCCGGATCCGGAGCAACCAGATGTATTGTCGGCGGAACAATCTGCCGGTAAAGGGCCAGAATGGTCGCAACCGCCTCAATGGCGCCCGCGGCCCCCAGGCAATGACCCACCATAGATTTTGTTGAGCTGACGGCAAGATCCATAGCAAGCGCTTCCCCAAAAGTGCGTTTGATAGCCAGGGTTTCCATGGGGTCGTTGACGGGGGTGGCCGTGCCGTGGGCATTGATATAGTCGATTTGATCTGGGCGAACACCGGCAAGAGCGAGGGCTGCGGTCATTACCCGGCTCATTCCCATGGCTTCCGGATCCGGGGATGTCATGTGATACGCATCGCAATTAATGGAATATCCCAGCACCTCCGCATAAATTTTGGCTCCTCTGGATTCAGCCCCGGCATAGTTTTCCAGAATCAAAATAGCCGCACCTTCCCCTAAAGACAGCCCGCGCCGGTTTTTGTCAAAGGGGCGGCAATATTCCGGGTCCATGGCCCTGATAGAATTAAAGCCGGCATAGGTCAGTTCCGAGAGGGCTTCACTTCCGCCGGTAATCACAATGTCTTGATCGCCTGAGCGGATTAGATCAAAACCATAACCTATTGAGGTGGCGCTGGAAGAGCAAGCCGTTGAAATGGTGGCCCGCGAGCCGGTTAACCCGTATTGGCCGGCAATCAGATCGGTCAAAGTGCAGCAGGCAAAGGGAAGTAGCAGCGAGGGCTTGGGCCTGGTTTCACCTAACCATACTGTGCGCCGATACTGTTCCCAGGAACGCATGCCGCCGGCACCGCCCCCTAACACGACGCCGATACGGTTTCTGTCACAGGATTCAAGCAGCAGGCCTGAGTCTGCCAAGGCTTCGCGCAGGGCGATCAGGCCCAGGAAATCACACCGGGAGATCCGTTTAGTTTCCCGGGGGGCAAAGCCGGTTTCCAGGTTTTTATTTTTTACCTGGGCGGCAAATTGACAGGCAAACCCGGTGGTGTCAAAAAGTGAGATCGGCCCTATTCCGCATTCCCCCTTAAAGAGTCCTTCTTCAAATTCAGATAAGGATTCCCCGATGGCGGTAATTATCCCAAGACCGGTGACGGCCACACGTATAGAACTGTTCGTGCTCATAATGTTAAATCGGATTTCATGCTTGTCGGCAATAACTTGCCAGATTGCTGATACGCTTTTCTAGTTCACCGCTGATGCTGTAAATCATTTTCTTTTTATCGCTGGTTAATAGAACCTGAGTCGATTCTCCGCGGGCAAGAAGGGTTTGATTTGCTTTAAGCTGTATCTTGAAACTAAATTTCAGGGCGGCAATTTCGGGTTTGACCACGGTTGTCCGGATAATTATCCTGTCCCCGCATTTTGCCGGATGCTTGAAATCGCATTCCAGGCGAATTACCGGTGCAATATAGCCTAGCTCAACCATCTGATACGGCATAAGATCGAAACGCCGCAGTAAATCCATGCGCCCGGCCTCGAACCAGGCCACGTAATGACCATGCCAGGCCATACCCCATTCGTCCACCTCATTAAAACGGACGGTTTCTTCTGTCTCTATCCACTTCACAAGTTGAATCACCTCAAATTATCTTTTTTGGCAAAACTTACTTATTGCCACTAAGACACCAAATCACGAATAAAGAATTCTTTATATATCCTTTGTGTCTTCGTGCCTTAGTGGCAATTTTTTTTTCTGGCTTGCCCAGGTTGGGCCTTTTAGCTTACTTTATCTATGCCGGTTGAAATCCATCCTGTATGAACTTGGCCAGGGCATTAATGGAGGCAAAGGCCTTTATCCCTACATCCTCGTCTTCAATAATAATGTTGAATATTTTTTCAATCGCCACGACCAGCTCAAGGGCGTCTATGGAATCCAGCCCCAGACCCTCCCGGAAAAGCGGGGCATTGTTTTCAATTTCTGCAACCGTGATATCTTCCATCATAAGGGTGTCGATGATCATTTTTTTTAAAAATTCGCACAATTGCTCTGTATTTTTTACGGTGTTTTCCAATTTTTCCTCACATAATTTATGTTAGGCCGCCATCAACTGCCAATACCTGCCCGGTAATGTACGCCGCTTCCGGGGAAGCCAAAAAGAGAACCGCTTCGGCAACTTCTTCAGGTCGGCCCAGCCTGCGCATGGGGATCCTGTCCGTTATATCGCACTTGATTTCTTGATTTAAATTTGCGGTCATAGGGGTAGTAATAACGCCCGGACAGACGGCATTCACCGTTATCCCCAGATGGGCCATTTCTTTGGCAAGGGATTTGGTAAAAGATATTATCCCACCTTTTGAGGCTGCATAATTTGTCTGCCCGGCCCGGCCCTGGAGCGCGCTCGGCGAGGTAATATTGATAATACGCCCAAACTTGCGTCCAATCATGGTTTTTATAATTGCCCTTGAAAAAAGATAGGTTCCCTTAAGGTTGACATCAATGACTCGCTCCCAGTCATCTTCATTGAGAAACATAAGCAATTTATCATTGATAATTCCGGCGTTGTTAACCAGAATGTCCACATGTTCCCACTCGTCCAAGATCGTTTTGGTCATTTTTTCAACATCCGGACGGGAAGAGACATCGGCCTTAAAAATCCGGAATTTTGGGGTTAGCCGGGCAAGCTCTTTCTCTGTAGTTGCAGCGCTTTCATCATCAGAAGAATAATTCACCGCCACCCAGGCGCCCTCATGTGCAAAAGACAGGGCGATTGATTTTCCGATTCCCCGCGTGCCGCCGGTAACGATGATTCTTTTATCCTTAAACTCCATAAAGTTAAACCTTGATGCATTCGTAAAGTTTGAGGAAATCTAACAAATGAACGCTTTGAGTGCAACCTTAAACTGGAAGAGCCGGCGATAAAACATCTTGAACAAGTTTCGGAATTGTTTCATATATTATGGTTATGAATTCTGAAGTGTTTATTACGGACGGGCATTGGCGCAAATCGCTGGCTGCAGTTCGAGCCCTTGGGAAGCAGGGTATCCGGGTAACGGTTGGTGAAAGCACCCGCTTGGCAACCGCTGCGTTTTCCAGGTATTGTCATAAAGCCCTCGTTTATCCATCACCCCTTTGCAGACCGGCCGAATTTGTGGATTTTCTTTACCTCCGATTATCATCTCATTCATATCAAATGCTCCTTCCCATGGAAGACGAAACCCTTGACCTGATTTCCCGATATCATTCTGATTTTTCAGAATTAACCTATCTGCCGATCGTACCTTTTGAAAAGCTGCGTCTGGCCAGGCGCAAGGACAAAGTTCTGCTTTTGGCCCGGAAGCTGGGGATCCCCATACCCAGGACCTGGTTTATCGGTGACACTAAACAGTTAGATGAACTCAAAGCAGGCTTTCCATATCCGGTTGTAATTAAACCGAAGATGAGTTCCGGTGCCGTCGGAGTCGCCTACCCTGAAAACCCGGTAGAATTGATGGAGCAGTACCACGCAATCCACCGGCAATTTCCTTTTCCCATGATTCAGGAAATGATCCCCCGCCAAGGACCAGGCTACGGCGCTTCTATTTTAATGGATGAGCAAGGGGAGGTGAAGGCCTCTTTTGTCCATAAGCGGCTGCGAGAATACCCGGTAACCGGCGGGGCCAGCACCTTGCGCGAAAGTGTCAGATATGATGATATTCGTGATATGGCAGTGGCTCTTCTCAAAGCTCTGGACTGGTTCGGGGTGGCCATGGTTGAATTCAAGCTCGATCCCCGTGACGGGCTCCCTAAACTGATGGAAATCAACCCGAGATTCTGGGGATCATTATCCCTGGCTATCGCGGCCGGGGTCAATTTTCCTTATCTTTTGTATTGTATGTCCCGCGGGGAAAATTTGAAACCGATCGAACATTACCAGATCGGAATAAAATCTCGCTGGCTGCTGCCCGGAGACCTTTTGCATTTTATTTATAATCCCCGGCGGAGTCGTCTGGTACCCGATTTTTTTAACTTCTGGGATGCGAGTACGGTATATGATATAGTATCGATCAAAGATCCTTTGCCGGCCCTTGCCAGGGTTTTAACGCCCCTGACTTTTATTTACGACCCTGACATGCAACAGCGCCTCAAAAAGAGAAAGCATGACGGTTGAGAATATTCTATCAGTAGATTTAGAAGACTGGTACCACATCTGCGGTGTAGAAGATCGGATTCCGGAAGATAGCTGGCCCCACCTGGAGAGCCGGGTAATACCAAATACGTTGAGGATACTTGAAATGCTGGGCAAAAAAGGAGTCCGGGCAACCTTTTTTGTGCTGGGTTTTGTGGCTGAAAAACATCCTGACCTGATAAGGGAGATAAAAAGAGCCGGTCATGAAATTGCCTCCCACGGATACGCTCACAGGCGCGTTTATACAATGACGCCCGCTGCCTTCCGGCGAGATTTGAATAAGGCTTCCGAAATCCTTTATAAAGTTGCCGGCTGCACTGTGAAGGGCTACAGAGCGCCGGAGTGGTCCATTCGGGATGATTCTCTCTGGGCGCTTGACATATTGCAGCAGGAAGGATTTCAGTATGATTCAAGCATGGCCCCTTTGCCCATTATCGGAAATCCTTATTATGCTATCATACCACACCGGCTGACGCTTGAGAAAGGGCACTTGTGGGAATTTCCTCCTCTTGTCGGCAAGACACCTCTGGCCAGCTTACCCATGGGGGGAGGTTGGGGATTACGGATCTTTCCTTACAGCCTGATTCGATCATGCATGCGTAAGCTTAATAATCAGGGGCAGCCGGCCCTGATTTATATTCATCCTCGCGAGCTGGATTCGAATAACCCGCAGATCCGGCTGCCGCCGGCCAAAGAGTTTGTTTTAAATGCCCGGCTGGTGAAAACTGAAAGAAGGCTTGCGCGCTTATTGGACGACTTTAACTTTACAACCGTTTCCGATTTTTTATTTAAATATGGCAGTTTGTTAGTTTCTTGATTCCGAATTTTGTACTCTTTATGGCAAAAACTTTTTATGGCAATCACGAAAACACGAAAGAAG
>JABMQM010000249.1 GCA_013203195.1 Desulfobacteraceae bacterium
ATTTCCATATTTCACTTAGGCCAACTAATACATGTTCAGTTAACATCTTAACAGGAGGTGTTACCATGACAGAAGTGTTAAGAACCTCGGAGGAACGGTTCCTCGATCTTCCGGATTTTCCTTACAACCCAGTTTACATCGATGATTTGAAAAGCTTTGAAGGCTTGCGGATGCACTACGTGGATGAAGGCTCTCAAAATGCTGACCACACTTTTCTGTGTCTACACGGCGAACCAACGTGGAGTTACCTTTACCGGAGGATGATACCAATTTTCACGGCTGCGGGTAATCGGGTAGTGGCTCCGGATTTTTTCGGTTTCGGGCGTTCGGACAAGCCGGTGAACGAAGCAGTGTATACTTTTGACTTTCATCGTAATGCGCTAATTGCCTTTATTGAATATTTAGATCTCAAGAACATCACCCTTGTTTGCCAGGACTGGGGCGGAATTCTTGGGCTCACTCTGCCCATGAATATGACGGACCGTTTTTCCCGCCTGCTGGTCATGAACACAACTCTCGGCACCGGAGACGTTCAACTTTCCAAAGGGTTTTTAGATTGGCGCGCTTGGGCTGGGAATAATCCTGATATGGTTGCCGGGAGATTGCTGAAACTAACGTGTCCGCATCTGTCGGAGGAAGAATGTGCTGCTTATGACGCCCCATTCCCCGATATCAACTATAAGGCCGGCGTGCGCCGCTTCCCTGAAATGGTTCCTGATCGGCCTGACGCACCCGGGGCGGAGTTGTCACGCGGAGCACGCGAGTGGCTGCGCAGCAAATGGACGGGGCCAGTATTCATGGCCATCGGGATGAAAGACCCGGTGATTGGCCCACCGGTGATGCAGGCCCTTCGCAATGACATACGGAGTTGTCCCGAACCATATGAACATTCTGAAGCCGGACATTATGTACAGGAATGGGGTAAAGAAATCGCAAGAAAAGCTCTGTCGGCTTTTGGCGGATAAAGGGCCTCCCATTTTTCAAACTCTCTTTTAAAAGTTAAAATAATTCAATCGTGAATTAAGTTTTATCCCTATAAAGCTGCCCAATAAAACAATTAGACTTTCGCAATTCTATCAAGATAAGGTGATAACCGATGAGCAACCCTTTACGCGCAGTCTGTCAGGAGTGAAGATACCCAAAGGAATCAGTAGAGTAACAGTTCGTGCCTACGATTCAGTACATGAATATGGCGGCAAAGTCGTTACGATTGTTCTTCCTCGATAGAACGAGGGAGCGATTCTAGCTTTGGTGACCTGAGTGAATTCCGGGTCCCCTTAAATTATAAGTGTCTATGTTATGAGAATGGGATAAATGGGGGTCGAGCCACAGAAACATCTTGATATAATAGATAAAACGTTTATAAAATGCGTCAAATAAGGCTGTGAATTCAAATCATAAGTGCAACACCCTTGGAGGTGAAGGAATGAGTTAACTGCGGTATACTCTGTGTTCCTTAAACCGCCAAGAGAAAGGAGCACTTATGCGAGCATACACGCAGTTAACTCAAGGTAAACGATATCAGATTCGCGCATTATTGAAAGCTGGTTTTTCACAAACTGAGATGGCCCTCTACTTAAAAGTGCACAAATCAACGATCAACCGCGGGGAATGCGGGACATAAATAAGTAAACAACTATCTTTTAAGCATGATTTAATTACTTATTTATGGATGTCCCGGAAGCCCCACCGACTATTGCCGGCAATGAAATGAAATAAACTTATTGCAATGTGAAAAAACAATAGAAAATGATTTGAGATAATGGAAAGCAAGCTGCCAATTGAGATTAGACCGTTTTCTCCCGTTTACGAAAAACAAGTTATCGATCTTATTGTTGCCATTCAATGGAAAGAATTTGACATTCCCATCACAGCAGATGATCAGCCCGACTTGAAGATTATTCCAGAATACTATCAAAAAGGTAACGGTAATTTTTGGGTGGCTCTTCACAATGATAAAGTAGTAGGTACTGTGTCTTTATTGGATATCGGCGGTAATCTGGTGGCATTACGTAAAATGTTCGTCAATCGAGACTATCGGGGTCGTGAAATAGGTACTGCCCAAAAGCTGTTGGAGATCTCTTTGGATTGGGCTATAACCCACGGCATTCGTAAGATTTATCTTGGAACTACACCCCAATTTTTAGCAGCGCACCGATTCTACGAAAAAAATGGTTTTAAAGAAATCTCGAAAAGGGACTTACCCGAAACTTTTCCCATAATGAAGGTAGATACCAAGTTTTATAAATATGTGTTTTGAACAGCTATCAATATAACATCGGCATTAAGAACGGACTTGTAAATCCAGCGCGCTTTAGGCGCTTGTTTTTGCAAGCCGCTTATGCCGGGCTTTAGTACAAAGTAGGATACGAGATGAAAAGTATAATATCAGATGATGGGACAGTTGTTACCTGCCAAAACAGCGGAGAGGGCCCCCCACTCTTATTAGTCCATGGAACGTCGTCAGATCACCATAATTGGCAATTTGCGGCCAATCTATTAACGGATCATTTTAATGTTTTCTTTATGGATAGAAGGGGGCGTCGTGAAAGCGGAGATCATCCCGAGTATTCCATCGAAAAAGAATTCGCAGATATTGCTGCCATCCTGAATTCTTTTGACGATACAGTCTATGTGTTAGGTCATTCTTTTGGAGGTCTTTGTACTTTAGAAGCGAGTTTGCTTGCATCAAATGTTCGGGAACTAATACTTTATGAACCGGCTATCGCGTTTGATCAAAAGAGGCTTGTGCTTTGCGATAGGATGGAATTTTTATTGGAATCTAACCAGTCAGAAGCGGCATTAGTGTTCTTTATGAGCAAAATTGTTGGGATATCTGATAAAGAAATTGAGTTTGCGAAGATTCAACCTGATTGGAAGGAGCGACTATGCGCAGCACAAACAATCCCACGCGAAATTAGAGCTCTTGCCCATTACGAATATTCAGCAGAATCCTTTCGTAGTATACGAGTACCAACTACGCTATTTGTTGGAGGAGACAGTCCCCAATTTTTTAAAACCATGGTTTCTGAAGTTCAGGCGGCTATACCCAATTCCAAAGTAGTAGAGTTGCCAGGGCAAGGGCATATCGCCATGCGTACAGCGCCCGACATGTTCGCTGAACAGGTATTGAAAACTCTCTTGCACGATGAATTAAAGGTTTGACCCAGTGTTCTCAAATTGTCTTGGACACTAATGAACGACCCCGCGGCAAGCCAGGGGGTATCAACAAATGATATTTTCTATCTTAACGCAGCCCCGCGATGCGGGATTTTCGCTTCGCTACATCAACCTGACAGCGGGGAATTAAACCCGACAGATTCCGCAACCTTCATCGCGTATTCATTGCAATCTGTGTAATCTGCAAAATCTGTGGATTAAAAGGTCAACTTGAAGCTCAAAAGAGGAGCTTGACATAATGACACAATAAAATTCATTATGTTGGCCATCGGAAAGATATTTACGAGCTGCTTAAAGGACAATTCATAAAATTTAAATGAGCAATGGGGGTTATAGGTAGTTAAACCAGACCTGTTCCACTTGCTCGAAATTGGCCTTGATCTCTTCGCTCCCGCTGATGATATCACCATGCCCCGGCAACAACCATTCTACATCGAGTCCGGCCAGCCGTTTAATGCTTTCCTTGAGCTTCGTACCGTTTCCGCCGGGCAGATCCGTACGCCCGAGCCCTCCTTTAAAAACAAGGTCTCCGGTAAACAGCATTTTTTGGTCCGGCCAGTATATTGAGACGGAACCCGGTGAGTGACCCGGCGTGTGCAGCACCAAAAAATCAAAGCCATTAACCGTAATGTCGCCTTCTTTAAGAAAAAAATCAGGTGCTATCGATTTGGTGTTTAAGCTCAAAGGAGTCTTGGGGGCATTATCCATGGATTTTAAGAATTTCCAGTCCTTGTTATGCAGAGTTACCAGGGCGGGTTTTTCCTTAAAGAGCTCAGCAGCTTCCAGGTGATCCGGATGGGCATGGGTGCTGATGACCAGGCCGATGTCGTCTAATGTCAGCCTCAATTCATTCAGTTCTTTGTGCACATGGTCAAACAGGCTGCTGTGCCCGGGATCGATGAGTATGCGGGTTGGTCCATCAATCAAATAGGTGTTGCAATTGTTAGCAGTCGTCGACCGCCAGATAAAGCCATAAACGTTATCGGTAATCTTCACGTGATTTCTCCTCAGTCAATAATCACTCCTAAAAAAGTCATTGATCTCTCACAGAGCTCACAGAGTCCACAGAGGTTATTTTATATTAGACAGGATCTACAGGATTCGCCAGATCTTTAATCTTTAGCCGTTTCTCCCGCTCTGCGGGAGAAACGGTGAAAATTATAAGTAAATCCTGAAGATCCTGTTAATCCTGTCAAATAAAAAAGAAAACTAACTCTTTGTGATCTCTGTGGGCTCGAGCGACTTGTCGGGTAGTAGCTCGCAGAGCGAAGCCCGAAGCGGGCGAGCAAAAAGAGCTTGTCAGCGTCTGTCTACGGTTAATTCAAAAGAAATTTGTGTTAAAATAACGCTTCCATGGCTTCTGCAACGGTCTTGATGCCCTTGAGCTCCATTCCTTTGGTGACGGCAATGCGTTTCAAATTACTTTCAGGCACGAAACATCTTGTAAATCCCATTTTTTTGGCCTCCGCCACCCGGATTTCAACATGGCCTATGGCCCTGACTTCTCCGGTCAAACCGACCTCGCCGAAAATAATTGTGTCATTTTGAATCGGCCGGTCCAGAAAGCTGGATGCAATCGCAGCAACGATGCCCATATCAACGGCGGGTTCATTAATCCTGACACCACCGGCGACATTTATAAAGATATCGTGTCCCATTAAATGCATGCCCAATTTTTTTTCCATTACAGCCACCAGCAATGCGACTCTATTCTGGTCAATGCCAAGAATAGTTCTGCGAGGGTTTCCGAAGCTGGTGCTGCTGGCAAGGGCCTGCAGCTCGACAAGAATGGGCCGTGTACCTTCCATACTGGCTGTCACGACCGATCCCGGTGTGTTGACAGGACGTTCGGCAAGAAACACGGTCGATGGGTTGGCAACTTCCTGCAGTCCGCTCTCATTCATTTCAAACACACCGATTTCATTGGTCGATCCGAATCTGTTTTTTACAGCCCTCAGTATCCGAAACACATAATTGCGATCGCCTTCAAAGTAAAGAACCGTATCAACCATATGCTCCAACAGTCTGGGACCGGCGATGGCGCCGTCCTTGGTCACATGGCCGACTAAAAATATGGGTGTGCCGGTTTGCTTGGCCACAAGCATCAGCCTTACGGTTGATTCGCGAACCTGGCTGACGCTGCCGGGAGCTGAGGTCAGGTCGGGACTGAACATGGTCTGAATCGAATCGATGACAAGCACATCCGGTTGTGTTGATTGCAGCATTGCCAAAATCGACTCCAGGTCTATCTCTGAGACCACCAGCAAGCCCGGGGATACCGTCGACAACCTTTGGCTGCGCATTCTTATCTGTTGGATCGACTCCTCCCCGGATACATATAAGACTTTATGGCCCTCTTTTGACAGACCGTGAAGGGCCTGCAGCATCAAGGTCGATTTGCCGATCCCCGGATCTCCGCCAATCAAAACAAGGGTTCCGGGAACAAGACCCCCCCCTAAGACGCGGTCAAATTCTCCGATGCCGGTCTTTAAACGACTATCCTTGTCAAGTGTAATAGAATCTATGGCAACCGGAACCGCCTGAACCGCGGATAAACCCCTGGCAATTCCTTGAGTCCTTCTTGTGGATACGATTTCTTCCACAAAAGTCTGCCACTGGCCACAGTCCGGACATTTGCCCATCCATTTGGGGGCCTGATAACCGCACGACTGGCAGGCAAATAATGTTTTTGATTTCTTTTTCATGGCCCTACTTTGCTTGTAAGTCTGATATCCTTTGACATCTCGACACATAGCATGTCATTTAGTTTGGATCAACCCGGGATAGTTTCCATCCATAAATGGCTATTTTTCCGATGAACGGCGCTGCCGCGTTGTATAAACTCGTAAAGCGATTTTATTATATGATAGATTGCCACATCCATACATCGCTGTGTAACCATGCCGAAGGCAGCATGGAAGCATATATACGCAAAGCTGTCGAGATCGGCTTAACGGATATCTGCTTTCTGGATCATCTGACCATGCGACCAGCCGAAACGAGTCACTCAATGGCCCTTAGCGAGGTTCCTTTTTATTTTCAGGCCCTCCAGCGTTTGAAGCAGAAATACAAAGGAAAAATTAAGATAAAAATCGGACTGGAGATAGATTTTAACCCCATATACGTTGATATTATAAAGGAAATGATAGAAAGATTTTCATTTGATGTCATTGGCGGCTCTCTGCATTATGCCGGCGAGCTGAACATCGTCAGCCGTAGTTCCTCATGGAACCAAGGCAGTCACGACCAGGGTCTTGTATATGATCTGTATTTCGAACACCTTATAAAGATGCTGGATTATAATTACTTCGATGTAGTATGCCATCTTGATCTTATCAAAAAATTCGGCCGGAAATCTTTAAAATCCTTGGACAAGGATTATAATGAGATATTATCAACAATCAAACAAAAGAATCTGGTTGTGGAAATCAATACGGACGGTTATAACCATCCGGCTGGAGA
>JABMQM010000250.1 GCA_013203195.1 Desulfobacteraceae bacterium
AGTTACAGGTGACGGCAGTCCCGACCTTTGCCTGCGATCATCAAACCCTGGTTGGCGCCCAATCTTATCAAGCCCTGGAAAAGCTATTGTTATCTAATAACATCAAAAAGAGAAATCTTTTTTAGCTGTCGGGTTGACCTGTGATTAGTATTCTGAATTCTTCATGAGAAATTAACTTCGGCTTTTGGCATACTCCTTTTCCACTCTGTCTCTGTGGGTATGGCCGGAATTATAGCTGCAGAAGGGATAAAGCTTGCCATCGGGTGCTGCATAATGAATAGCGCACCGTCTAACCCGCTCAAGATCATAATTGTAGTTATCCATAAAATGCATGCCAAACAGAAAAATGGTTTTATAAGTGTGGTCTTTGTGTTCGTCCGTCCAGGTAAATTTCTTGTCAGAATATCCATCGAGTGTCTGGAGAAATTTGCTAAAAGTCAAACCTTCAGGCGCATTTTTGGCATTGAAATGCTTACGCAATAAATTTAACGAACTGAGTTTTGAAAACATCTTGACACGCCGTTTTTCAGTTTTCTGTGCCAGTTTATTAATGTCCTTTAAGAGATTGTATAAATCAATAAACCTGGTGATGGGAACAGCATTTTTGTTTTTATCAACAAACAGAATGGACAGGGTCCCACAGTGGGGGTGGCAGGTATAATTTGTGACACTTTTGCCGGTTAAAGCTTCTGCCAGGGATACAAAAGGAGTGCTTGAGTTAAGTGAAAACCAGTCTTTCAACGGGTCGGTTATGCCGGTTTGTCGGCTGATATCATGTACAATATCTGCAAGTGTATATCTTTGTTGCAGTCTGTCCTCTTCAGAATACCGGCCGGTAAATGATATAGGCTGTAAGGAGAGGCCTGTTATTGTGTCCAGGTTTTCAAAGGCTAACTTAACCAGGTCGCCAAGCTGATGGTCGTTGACACCTCTGATGATTGTCGGTACCAGAATGACTCTAAGACCGGCTTTTCCCGCTGATTCAATCGCTTTTAGCTTGGTTGCCAGCAACTTGCGGCCTCTGATCTTTTCAAATACATCATCTGTAACACCATCCATCTGCAGATAGATATACTGCAGACCGGCTTCTCGGGCTTTTGCGGCAAATTCAGGATCAGCCAGCTTTATGCCGTTGGTACCCATCTGTATATGGGTAAAGCCAAGCTTGGTTGATGCTTTTACGATTTTAAAAAAGTCAGGATGGAGGGTCGGTTCGCCTCCTATGAATTGAATTGTATTGCAGGGAGCGGGCCGGGATTCACGGAGCCTTTTCATCATCATGTAGATTTCTTCAAAAGAAGGCTCGGCTTTGTATTTGTTCGAACTCGCAAAGCATGTGGGACAGCCTAAATTACATCTGCTGGTCAGGTCAACATTTCCGATGGCGGCATGGGTAAGATGCATATTGCATATCCCACAATCTGAAGGGCACTTTTGGGCGTTGGGCACCAGCGGGTTGGAAAATCCACGTCCATCTTTGAAATGCCACTTTTCCATTTCCAAAAAAAAATTGACGTCAGATGAGATAATATCGTTAAATTCTCCATGATCAGGACATGTTTTGGTCATGACGACCTTACCGTCTTTTTCATATTGTCTTGCCGGAATAACTTTTATACATTCCGGACAAAGGGAGTCTGTTTTTTTGGGTAGCCCCATGACAAGCGGCGGTATTAAGCTGCCTGTTAACGTGCGTTGCCCTGTATCAGAATCAAGATTTTGCTGCTCAACAAATTTTTCGCCTGTATCTAACATAAGCTTAAGGTCTCCTGACAAAATTTAGTATCATTTCTTGTAATAGGTTTCAATATAAAAACGGCGCTGATAAGCGTTAGTTCTTTTCCCACAAATTCGGGTAAAATTTTTCGATAAATCCATCAATATATCTGAATCTAATGCCTGCCAGGCTTAACAGTTTTTCCAATATAATAATAATCAGGACAAAGGGCAGCATATTACTCACCAGTGTGATCTTGAAATAGCCGCACTTGAGTTTTCGCATGGAGGCGAAATTGTTCTTGATAAAGGGCGGCAGCAAAACGTACATCAGCCAGAACAGAACCATGGCCGGCAGGATTGTCAGGACTGTAGCAATTTTGAAAATGCGGTCAATTGTTTTGAACCGGCCGATGCGGTCACGAAAATTATTCTTTGAATAGGTGAAATATCTGTCGGAGGATAGCCCTTCAAGGATGAATTTTACCATAAGGTAGGATATGATGTATGCCGTGATGTAAGCGACATCCATCACCGGCCTGAAATGACTGCCGTGGCTTCCGTAAACCGCCCCAATTCTTACAGAAGTAATCAATGCGCCCATGTCCCCCGCTTTTATCAATATTTCGGATTCGGTAACGTATCTGTCCTGCGTCAGCTTCATCTTTTGAATAAGTGCCAAAGGATACAGCCTGAAGCCACACTGAGTGTCTTCGATAAACTGGTTGGCGGCAATGGAGATATAAAATCGTGCCACATGCATGGAGTTAAACCGCGCTCTAGGAATCTTACCGTGCTCGCGCATTCTTGAGCCCACGATGATATCGTTGGGCGCCGCGCCATGCGCTGCCATAAAGCGCGGAATCTCCTTAGGGTCATGTTGGCCGTCGGCATCCATACTGATAACCGCATCGTAGCCCTCATCAGCGGTTCGCTGGAACAACACTTTTAAGGCATGCCCCTTCCCCCGATTTTTTCCGATATGAATAACATCGGCGCCTGCCTCAGCGGCTATTCGGGCGGTTTGATCCGTGGATCCGTCGTCAGCCACCAGCACCCGCGAGACATATTCTAATATGCCGCTGACTACCGGTCCAATCGTCTCCTCGGCATTATAGGCCGGTATTATGACACAAATTTTGGATGCCACCAGTAACCGCTCCCTTTCTTTATAAATGGTAAACTTACCGTATTATTCAAAAATAGCAATTGTTTTTTAAAAAAGAGCCATCCCTGTATTATACAATTCAGTCTTGATATGCTGAGCATTATATTATATGAGGTGCCCAGGCAATGGGGGCATTTCAAAAACAAAAAACCTGGAGGCATGAACATGAAACGCAAATTTATTCTTTCGTTTATCTTAATAGCTGTTATCGTAATCTTTGTTGCACCTGCCCATGCAATTTTTTGCCTCAAGTGCGGAACTGAGCTTGCTGAAGAAGCCTTGTTTTGTCCAAAATGTGGCGTAAAAATAGAACCCTTAGAGGGAAAAAATTTTTATGACCAATCATGCGAATTGTTCAGGCAGGAGAAATATGATGAAGTAATTTCATCATTAGTTGGCTATTGTGCATCTAAGCCACAAGATATAAAATCCCAAATACTTCTTGCTAAAGCATATTTAGAAAAATGTGACCTTATTAAGGAACAAGGTAGTCAACAGTATAAAACTTTAGTCTATAAACCATTTGAAATTGGCAAAAAAATTATCCTACTCCGAGACCAATACCTATCTGAAGGGCTATACATATGTGGCCGGAGCCTTCTTATTAATCGTAGGGCCAACAAAGCTTCTAGGTATATTAAAAAGGCTATTAAATTTTCTGTGGCACCGTCTGCTGAATATTTTATAGCATTAGGAGATGCGCAATTTGCTGAGGGAATAGTTGAGGATCCAACAGGCTTTGAAAGCAATTATTACTCGTCGGCTAAAAACACATATAAAAGAGTTGTTGATATGGAAATTGAAAACAACGAGAAAGGGAAAGCATACTATAAATTAGGTGTTCTACATTTATATCTTAATGAAAAAAAAGATGCCAAGCAAGCTTTTGAGTCTGCCTTAAAATTTGCTGAGAATGATTCTTTAATTTCAAGAATTCGCAGTAAGATGGAATCAAAATAACCTTATATATTGATTTGCAAATCTAATCTGTTAGTGGCTCAGCCAATACTCCGGTGATACTTCAGACAAGGTATCTTCAAAGCATCTTTAGTGGACGAGGTTCAAAAAAGCTACATAATCTATTAAGGAGGTCTTAAATGAAATTTTTCGACATGTTGAAAATGGGTGTCTTTCCGGTTTTGGTTTTATGTGTTTTTGTATTAACTGCCTGCGCCGTTAGAACTCCTGTCAAACAAACATCCAGTGTCGAAGCGTCGAAGAATTTAAAGTATGAGAATATAATCTTTAAAGTATTTAATGCAAAGCCTGGGATTAAAGGTCATGTTAGTCCGCATGAAGCGCTCGCAGAGTGCAAGATATCTGCTATGTCGTACCTGGATGTTAAAGGTATTTTCAAAAGAGTAGAAAAAGATACTGGCAAATCCTACGATGAACCATGTCTTTATGTGGATGTGACTTTGACTGATTTAAGAATTTTGAGCAATACAGCTCGTTTCTGGGCGGGTGTGTTTGCAGGTCGCTCTAATATGAATCTGAATGTTAAACTTACTGCCTCGGGCGGTTCATTAATTGCGGAAAAAGATTTAGTCGGAGCGCCAAATGCCTGGGGATCTGTCTGGTCATCCTCAGACGAGGATCTTCCAAAAAATATGGGATATTTATTGGGAGATTTTATTATATCTAATGCTACCAGATAATAAAAAAGACTTGAAAACTTTATGAGTGAACATGGAATCCAAAGTGTTGATTTTACTGCCTTCAACCGTGCACCAAGGTCATTTCAGGAGCAGCATTGATTTGGGTTTAACTATGCAGATGGCAATGAAACAACCGAAGCGACCATAATCTTAGATGGCATCCACCGCTGGTTTGCGTTTAAGGAGATGGGAATCAAAGAGATTGCGGCTGTTGAATGGAAGGACGACCCCCTTGATTACGAAAAAAACAAAGTAGCGCTTCTCCTTGAATCGGCAGAATGTAATATCAGCCATGGAGATCGATTAAACTCAAGTGATAAAAAGCGGATCGCCCGTGAT
>JABMQM010000251.1 GCA_013203195.1 Desulfobacteraceae bacterium
TGATACCCTATATGGTGACCGGAAAAAAGAGTGCCGGAGATATGCAGATGTCGGGTAACGGGCCTTATAAAGGATCCGGTATTGATATCCGTGTAAATTCAAGGGTTGATTTTGTGAATGTCTCTGAAAGGACGGTAAGCATAAACGGCCAAGGGAATATATCCTATGACAAGCTGCTCCTTGCAACCGGAAGCCGTCCCTACCTTCCGCCGGAGATTAAAGGGGCCGATGCAAATGGTGTCTTTGCGCTTCGTACGCTGGCCGACGCTAAGGCCATGGCCGAAAGGGTGAGTGTGACAGATCATGCCGTAATGATCGGGGGCGGTCTGCTTAATCTCAAGGCAGCATTTGCCCTCTTGGAGAGGGGCGTAAAAGTCACTTTGGTTGTTTACTCTCCGGAAGTGCTTTCACAGCTTATGGAGCCCGATGATGCCTTGCTGATCCGTAATGCATTGGACAGGGCCGGCTTGAAAATAAAAACCGGGTGCAGCGCAACAGGTATCCTGTCCGACAAAAGCGGTGTTACGGGAGTTACCCTTGATGACGGATCCGAGATGCCCTGTCAGATGATCTGTATCGGCAAAGGAGTAAGGCCTAATGTCGATTTTTTATCCGGCAGTGAGATAATAATAGACCAGGGTATCGTTGTGAACAGGTATACAGCCTGCAACACGCCGGACACCTACGCTGCAGGCGATGTGGCGGTCACCTTTGATCCTGTAACCGGTGAAAGGATAATGACTGGTTTGTGGACAAACGCTGTAGAGATGGGAAGGTGTGCCGGCTATAACATGACAGGCAGAAAGACTGCCTATTCTGGCACCTTTGGCATCATGAATGCCACCCAGATTGCGGATGAACCCTTTGTCTCAATGGGCATTGTACATACTAAGAATACTGATTATGAAGTGCATGTTCGTAACACCGGATCAACGTACCGTAAGGTGGTTTTCAGCCCGGACAGTGACCGACTGCTTGGAGTCCTGTTTATAGGCGACATCACAGGTGCCGGGATGTACCGGTATGTGATAAGGGAAAATATGCCGGTCAGTGAGATAAAATCCCTTATTATAAATCAGAGGCTGCATTATGGGCATTTTATAAGAAACTGACGCACAAGAAATTCTTGGTAGAATAATTACGACTGCACATTCCATTTATTACAACTTGATTATTTTTTAAAAAACCCCGTCTGAAATTCCACGGGGTTTTGCTATGGCCATATTACCAGTGCGCAGAGGATCATTTCGATGTGAGTGTTGACAACCTGAAAAATAAAGATTCCAACCGGGTCGTCGTTACCGATGCCGCTGTGATTACAGGACTGGGAAACAACCTGGAGTCACTGTGGCAGGGGCTCATGGCGAATGAAACCGCCATCCGCCCGATCACGCGCTTTCCGGTGGATCAGGACTTCTACAAGGCAAAAATTGCGGCCCATATTGATGATTTAGAAGCTGTCAACAACCGTTCCATGCTTGAGCATTTACTGGACCGCCTTTTGCTTGAGCTGGGATCGGTGCCGTCTGATTCCGCCCTGATTACCGCGACCATAAAGGCGGGCGCCGATAATCTGGAGTCATTTTGTCGCGGCAGGCAGGCCAATTTTCAGGATGTATTGCTGTCTTCCATAGCGAATATCGTCGGCCCCAAACTCGGTCTGAGTTGCAACGGTATTTGTATCAGCGCCTCCTGCGCCTCGTCTACCATTGCCGTAGCCCATGGTGCTGCGCTGATTGAATCAGGCAGAGCAAAGGCCGTGCTGGTCTGTTGTGGGGACCTAATCACGGAATATGCGTTTTCGGGATTTTCCTCCTTAAAGGCACTGTCGCCCTTTCCCTGTCGACCCTTTGACCGCGATCGCAAGGGTCTGTCGCTCGGAGAGGGAGCAGCGGCACTGCTGTTGATGAATGCCGATCGGGCACACCGGGAAAATCGGAACCGATTGGGCTCCCTGCTTGGTTGGGGTATTTCCAACGATGCCACTCATATTACGGCACCTGCCAAGTCTGGTCGAGGTCTGGTTCAGGCCGTTGATCAAGCCCTGAAGTCGGCGAAAAGAAAACCGGCAGACATTACTGCCATCAGTACCCATGGAACCGGTACAGTTTATAATGACTTAATGGAACTCAACGCTTTTCGCCAGGTTTTTGGTGAGCGCAAGGTGCCTATGTATTCTATAAAAGGCGCCATTGGACATACTCTGGGAGCGGCCGGAGCAATCGAGGTCGCCCTGGGTTTAAAAGCTCTTTCGAGCCAGATGATTCCCCTGACAGTCGGATTTGCAAATCCGGAAAACGGCGCCGAGGGTCAGGTCAGCCCTGAATCGCAGCCGGTTTCCGGGGACTATCTTTTAACCACCAA
>JABMQM010000252.1 GCA_013203195.1 Desulfobacteraceae bacterium
GCCCCGTTATGCCCGTTAGCCTGGAATTTTATACTGGACAACGGGCTAACCGGCTAACCAGAAATAGTCACTTCGAACTTGTTCAATTTGCGGGGAAACAGCCCCTTTCAAGGGCAAACCAAAGCCTGGTCCTCTGGGCCAGGATTCTCTATTCGTCAGTCTCTGTAATTTGCTCTTTGCTTTTTGAAAGTCCCAATGCTTCTCTGGTCTTGGTCAATATCGCATCGTGGATATCTACATTTTCCTTTAAAAATCTAACTACGTTTTGTCGTCCCTGGCCGATGCGCTCCCCTTGGAATGAATACCAGGAACCGCTTTTATCTATCACGCCGGCATCCGCACCCACGTCAAGAAGGTCGCCGAGTTTCGAGATGCCTTCACCATACAAAATATCGAATTCAGCATCCATAAAAGGAGGTGCCATTTTATTTTTGACAACGCGCACTCTTGTGCGATTTCCCACAATCTCCTGGCCCTCTTTAATCGCACCGGTCCGGCGGATGTCGAGCCTGACCGAAGAATAGAACTTAAGCGCATTTCCTCCGGAGGTTGTCTCCGGATTTCCAAAGACAACACCGATTTTCATGCGAATCTGATTAATAAAAATAACCGAAGTCTTGGTTTTGCTGATAGTCCCGGTCAGCTTTCTTAATGCCTGGGACATTAGCCGGGCCTGAAGCCCCATGTGGGAATCTCCCATCTCCCCTTCAATTTCGGCCCTGGGAACCAGCGCCGCAACCGAATCGATGACGATGATATCTATGGCACCGCTTCTGACCAGCATATCGGTAATCTCAAGGGCCTGTTCCCCGGTATCAGGCTGAGCAACCAAAAGTTCGGCACAATCAACGCCAAGTCTTTTGGCATACGCAGTGTCCAGGGCATGCTCAGCATCGATGAAAGCGACAATACCGCCCTTTTTTTGGGCCTCGGCAACGGCATGCAGGGCCAGGGTTGTTTTGCCGGATGATTCCGGCCCATAAATCTCAGTAACCCTGCCCCTGGGAATACCCCCTATTCCCAACGCTTTGTCAAGAGCAAGCGAACCGGTCGGTATGACCGGCACATCTAAAATGGGACTGCTTCCCAGCTTCATGATAGAGCCTTTGCCGAACTGTCTCTCTATCTGAACCATAGCGGTCTCGACCGCCTTTTCCTTCTCCGGTGAAATGCTCATGATATCCTCCTAAAAAGAAGTTCCTAAAATTTATCAATTTACAAGAGTGTTTTGTATTTAGTGTTTAGTATTTGGAATTTAACAAGTTAGTATATCAGTATATATTTCAACCAAACATAATATACTAAACACCAAACACGTAATGAATTCGATTTTTTACGAATTCATCAGATGTGTCTCCATCAATTTTGTATATACAGCTCCGGTAGGTTTCAGCTCGCTCTTGAACAAAGCAACCGTATCGGTAACAAAAGGCTCTGATTCAAAGCCTGCAAATTCTTTGACAGCCTCGAAGAGCCTTTTCGGGTCGATTTTATTTTTGACGCGACCTAAGGTTAAATGTCCCTTAAACTTTCTTTTCTCCTTTGGGAAACCGTTTGCCGCCAACTTTTCGTCAAGCGTTTTTTGCAATTTCTGCAATTGGTTGATTTGGCCGACAAGGCCCACCCAAATCACACGGGGACGCTTTATACTCGGAAAGGCCCCTATCCCTTTTGCAGCTATCGATATCGGTGCAAACCCATGGGCTGATTCAAATATCGCCTGGTTGATCTTCTCGGTCTGCACCTTTTGGATGTTACCTAAAAATTTGAGGGTAAGGTGAATGTTCTGCGGACGAACCCAGCGCACATTAAATCCATAGGGCTGTAACCTTTCCTGAATCCTGCTGATTGAATCAATTATTTTTTCAGGAAGTTCAATCGCTATAAATGTCCTTATAGTTTCTGACATGGTTAGTAGCCAGTGATCAGTTATCAGAAGCAAGTGAACAGTTATCGGTTATCAGTAGCAAGTTAAGAGCATCCAGCATCCAGTCCTCCTGAGGCGGATAAATATCCAGCATCAAGCATCCAGTCCTCCTGAGGCGGATAAATATCCAGCATCCAGTATCTACGACGGTAATGTAAA
>JABMQM010000253.1 GCA_013203195.1 Desulfobacteraceae bacterium
GGCTCTGCTTGAAGCATTAGATAGTCTCCATCCATAAATGGCCCTTTTTGCCCTGCTCGGCGTATATAGGCGAAGTTGGTGGATTTTTTTATTCCATTTTTTAGTTATTACCGCTGCGGCCATTGTTTAGCGAGGGTAATAACACCCTTCCATAGTTAAAATCAATAATACGTTGATAGACGCTCCGGTCAATGTGATGATTTTACTGACTTTCATGATGAAAAATTAATGCCCCGAAATTTGATTAATTCGGAAACCTTATCTTCTATTGACTCGATTTATCCTATGATGTAACTTCACGCAAGCAATCAGCACTTTTTTCAAGCCTGGTCTGATTCAAGATATTGATACTGTTTATGGCTGAACCCAACGATCCAAACTGACTACCATGTCTCTTTTCGGATTTGCATGGCAGGATTAAGGCAAAAAAAGGGGATAGAAATGCGAACCATTTATCAAAATAGTAACCCTGGAGGCAGACGGTCAGTTTCAAATCGCAGGGAGCCCGTTAGCCCTAATTACAAAGGCCTTGAAAAACGAGTAACTGAAGAAAGAAGAAGAGGAATACGGAAAAGGAAAAGCCCACGATTTCGGGCCAAAGAAGGTTCATATACTGCCATAAATTCTAAATATAGCATAATAGGCCTTATTAAAAATATCAACAAATGTGGGCTTGCCTTCCAGTATGTTGCCAATGCAAAGAAGTTAGCTGGGCGGTTGACAATTGACATCTTTCGCCATAGCAAAGAATTTTATCTGGAGACTTTACCTTTCAAAACCATTTCGGATTTCTATGTAGATAGCAAATCTCCATTCAGTACAATTATCTTAAGGCAATGCAGTGGGAAATTTGCTGATCTGACAGACAGTCAGATATCTCAACTGGATCGTTTCATCCATAATTACACCATAGGTGAAGCTTGATGTTTTGACTTCCAAAACAAATCATCAATGAAATGGCTCTAAAGCTGGGTGTAACTTCAACGATGACCTGACCGCCCTTATTCTAAAACGAAACGCGTAGAAGTTGTTTCAAAACCTCCTCTCGATCCCAATCTCTGTGCTGGGCTGAAAGTTAAGCGTTGAATCCGCAAAAAGTCACGAATTCAAAGTTCAATCTCCATTCCTTCTCGCGCAAAGAAAACTTCTGTGTCTCCGCTATAGCCTGGATTGCAGTATTTCTCTGTTAGCTCGTCCATTAGGGAATCGGTCCGCACCGGCTCATGATGGAACAAGGCCAGGCGCTTGACCCCGGCTCGCTTAGCCGCGGCAATTGCATGCTCAAATGAAGAATGACCCCATCCTACCTTAGATGAGTTATACTCTTCCTGGGTATATTGCGCATCGTGAATCAGGAGGTCGGCGCCGGCAAAAAAAGCTTCTACCAGCTCGTTTTGTTCCTTAGCCGCCTTGCTCGCCTTCGCTGGCCATGATCTCATCATAGGACGGGTCATCAGGGTCGGTGCAAAAGAAATTCTGGAAAGGTTCGGTATCATAGGCAGTGCAGAAGACCTTGCCGGCATATTCAAAACGATAACCAAGGCAAAGGAGTGGATGATTGAGATATTTCGTAGCGAGTATAATTCCTGTGCCCTTTATTTTCCTTGATAATAGCCTTTTGCCTCCATGCATTTATTAATAAGATAACGAGCCTCACCGAATTTTCCGGACCGCAATGTAGGGTCGTTTTTGCCATAATCAACTCCTGCTGCATTTTCAGCTTGATTTACACAATTGGCAAAATCTTCGTTCCACTTTGATTCAGGTATTGTTGAATGCTTCCAGTTATGACCGCATGCGATAATAAAAATGAATAACACAGCAATAATAAGTAATATTATCCTGTTCATGCTAACTCCTTTCGTTGGTGTTGTTAATTCTTCCAGCGCAAGCCTTACAAGTCGTTTTTAAGCATCTGAATTGTAATTAGAAATTCATATAGCATATCAATATGATCTTATCAAACATCTTAAACCGGAACATATTAAATCATAAACATCAAATTTTTGACACTATTTGATGCAAAGTTTGACAATTATGGCTACATTTAAGTTGTTTGTAGCTTCGTGTAAATAAGATTATCATGTGAAATTTGATGTCGTCGTAAAAAGTTCCATCTACTGCACCTTGTATATGAACCTTTTTACCTTGGCACGGCGTAGCTATGCGAAGACTGCTTAGCCATCTATAGTTGAATTCGTGACTTTTTATGAGGTCATCAATTTTTTAGTGCCTTAACGGCAAATTCTATGTATAAAGAGCACTTGATTTTTAATTGCTAAATTGACAATTTATCGCTAACATATGATGAATTCGTAAAAGTCGAATTCATCATATGTTTGATATTTAGTGTTTAGTGTTTAGTGTTTAGTAAAAAGGCAACTTTTCCTGCTTTTTGTAAAACGATCGACCTTAACTAGTGTCATGTCAAGCTTGAAATGACGCAATAAATATGATATGCTTTTTCATAATCACCCATGGAGGAC
>JABMQM010000254.1 GCA_013203195.1 Desulfobacteraceae bacterium
ATGGATAATCATATTTTAAACCGTATGAACTCGTATATAAAGGCTCGTAAAGAAAGAACAGAGGCCTTCACCATAAAATCAAGCGGCTTACTGAACGACCGGTGATTTCTTGCGATGATTTATTTTCCCGATGCGTCTGCTCTTTCTAACGATCCTTAATACACTCAAACAGCATACGTTTTAAAATCTGATCATCCATTTCGCTGATAGATCAAGCTTTATGATAAAAACTCCCCGATCCTTGAATTACAAAGTAATGAAATTTGATGAATTTGTAAAAACCCGAACTTATCGCTTTTCAGGTTTTAGATTGTGATATTACCATTATATACAGAAACTTAAAACTTAAAACCTAAAACTTGAAACGGTTGCAAAAAGACAGCTTTCGGCTTTTTGAGAAACAGACTAAATATCTGGCATATTCTGAAAATATTATCAATAAATATACAGCAGTTTTTTCTTTACTTGATTAGCTGTTATTGTTACAAGATGTTTGCGTTTTACGCAATATTAGAGAATTTTGGCTGAAGTGCCGTAAGTTTAAAAGAAACAATAAATTCAAGACTTTCTGAAGCAACTATTTAAATTGCAGGAGATTTGTAAAGATGGATATCAGTAGAAGGTTGGGTACTTTGGTAGTGTGTGCCGTACCGGCCATTATCGGCGGCGGCATTATTTATGGCATTTTTGGAGATTATGTCCCGGTTTTTATTTATGAAGCCCTTCTTATATTGGTGGCCGGCGCATTAGTCAGCAGATAAAGCGCAGGTCATGTCATTCAGCTCTTTACGATACCTATCTAGACGTTAGCCCTGTCACTTAATTTGGAGGCACAATGCAGGATAGAGCATACCGCGATATTATTCTGTGGTTTTTTCTGGCCCTTTTTCTTGCTTCTGCGTTTATGCTCGGCAGTTTGCTTTGGCCCTTTCTATCTGTGATAGTTATGGGTGCAGTTGTGACTAGTCTTTTCAAGCCTGTTTACAAGTTCTTCAACCGGGAAATGAGTTCGGACTTCTCCTCTCTTTTAACGTGTACGCTGATATTCATTATCCTGTTCCTGCCGACGGTTATTTTTGTGGGTATCTTGTCGAAAGAGGCGTTCAGCCTGTATCAGATGGGCAAGAGCGCCGCTATCAGCGATCAGTTCCGAAGCATTTTTGAAAACAGTACGGTCCTTGAAAAAGCAAACCATTTGCTTGCAAATTTCGACTTGACTATTAGCGCAGACCATCTCAATCAAGCGATTTCGGAAACGGGTAAAGTTGTCGGCCTTTTTCTTTATCAGCAAGCCAGCTCGATTGCCTCAAACGCGCTCAAATTTTTTGTATATTTCTTTTTTATGCTTCTGATAATCTACTATCTGTTCATTGATGGAGATCGGTTGATGGCTTTTATTATTGATCTTTCTCCACTGCCCAATGAACAGGACGAAAAGCTGATTCAAAAGTTCAAGGACATGGCAGGCGCAGTGATCGTCGGGAACGGTGTCGGCGGCCTGATTCAGGGTTCGGCGGGCGGTATAGTTTTTTGGATGTTCGGTTTCAAATCGGCCTTTATGTGGGGTGTCATCATGAGCCTGCTGGCGTTTATTCCCATTATCGGGGTCGGCATTGTATTTATTCCAACGGCTGCTTTTCTTATTTTAAAAGGACGGATCGCGGCGGGTGTGTTTTTTATCGTTTTTTATATCATTCTTACCGTTGGCGTAGATAACCTGCTAAAACCCAGACTGGTGGGGAAGCAGGTTAAAATGCATACGCTGCTTGTTTTTTTTTCCATAATTGGGGGATTGAAAATGTTTGGGATTATAGGAATTATTTACGGCCCTCTGGTGATAACCGCTTTTTTGACTTTAACGGAAATCTATTACGCAAGTTATCGGAAACTGGTTGAAACCGCTAAAGATGATAAATAGAATCGCGAAGCGATTGTATGGGTGTTAATATGAAAACTGCCGAAAAGATACCTGAGATCAGCATCGAAAGTGAAATGAAAAAGTCGTATCTCGATTATGCCATGAGTGTGATCATCGGCAGAGCCCTGCCGGAAGTACGAGACGGCCTTAAACCGGTCCATCGGCGCGTGTTGTTTGCAATGCGCGAACTAAAAAACGACTGGAACAAGCCGTATAAGAAATCTGCCCGCATTGTCGGTGATGTTATCGGAAAGTACCATCCCCACGGTGACACCGCAGTTTATGATACCATTGTGCGCATGGCTCAGGACTTCTCATTAAGATATCCCCTTGTGGACGGCCAGGGTAATTTCGGCTCCGTAGACGGTGATCCGCCTGCCGCCATGCGTTATACCGAGATCAGAATGATGCCTCTTGCTCATCAGATGCTGGAGGATTTAGACAAGGAGACCGTCAGTGTTGCAGCCAACTATGATGAATCCTTAACAGAGCCTACGGTGCTACCGGCTAAAGTACCCAACCTTTTGGTAAACGGTTCTTCGGGCATAGCTGTTGGTATGGCAACCAACATCCCGCCGCACAACATCTCAGAAGTGATTGCAGCCACCAAAGCCGTCATAGAAAACCCCGAGCTTACCTGGCAGGATCTCCTGCGCTACATCCCGGGGCCTGACTTTCCGACCGCCGGTATCATTTACGGGACCAAAGGGATTTACCAAGCATACAAAAGCGGCCGCGGAATAATCCGGATACGGGCCAGGGTCTTTATTGAAAAAGATAAAAAAACCGCACAGGAGACGATTGTCATTACGGAGCTTCCCTATCAGGTCAACAAGGCCAGGCTTATCGAAAAGATAGCAAGCCTTGTTAGAAACAAACAAATCGAGGGAGTCAGATATGTAAGAGACGAATCCGACAGAGAAGGCATGCGCATAGCGCTGGGTCTAAAAAAAGAACAGATTGCCGGAGTAATCATCAACCAGCTTTATAAACATACCCAGATGGAAAATAGCTTCGGTATTATATTTCTTGCAGTTGTAAACAACCAGCCCCGGCTTTTGAACTTAAAGGAGATTCTCGAGCATTTCATTCTGCACCGCAAGGAGATCATCATCCGGCGGACCCGCTATGACCTGAGAAAAGCCGAAGCACGCGCCCATATTCTGGAAGGGTTGAAAATCGCCCTTGAACATCTTGATGATGTTGTTGCCGTGATTCGCAAATCAAAAACGCCGGACGAAGCCAAAACACGGCTGACCGCAACTTACGCTATGACCGTGATCCAGGCGCAGGCCGTCCTGGACATGCGTTTGCAGCGTCTGACCGGCCTTGAACAGGAAAAGATATTAGAAGAATATAAGCGTCTTCTCGAGGATATAAACCGGTATAAAGAGATTCTTGCAAGTGAGCGACTGGTGAAAAATATTATCAAAGACGAACTTTCCCAACTGCAGGAGGAATTCGGAGACCGGCGTCGCACAGAGATTGCAGAAAGCACTAAAGAGATTACCATGGAGGATATGATTGCCGAAGAGGACATGGTCGTTACCATTTCCAATACCGGTTATATTAAACGCAATCCGATTACCCTTTACCAGAGCCAGCACCGCGGCGGCAAGGGTAAGACCGCCATGGGTGTGAAGGAAGAAGATTTTGTCAGCCATCTTTTTGTGGCTTCCACCCATCATACCTTTCTGTTTTTCACAAATTTGGGCAAGGTTTACTGGTGCAAGGTGTATGAAATTCCGCGGGCCGGCCGTCAGAGCCGTGGTAAAGCCATCGTTAACCTTTTAAACTTTGATAAGGATGAAAACCTTACCACTGTGCTGGCAGTGGAGGCATTTGATCCTGGTTCTTACATTATTATGGCCACCCGCAACGGACTGGTCAAAAAGACGGATCTTATGGCGTTTAGCAGGCCCAGAGCAGGAGGTATTATTGCTTTAAGACTTCTCCCCGGGGATGAGTTGATTGCGGCCAGAATAACCGACGGCACCTGGAATGTCTTTTTAGGCTCCGCCATGGGCCAATCAATACGGTTTCACGAGTCTGATGTGCGGCCGACCGGCCGCGTTGCCAGAGGAGTGCGGGGTTTAAAGCTTGCTGTGCAAGACCGCATAGTGAGCATGGAAGTGTTAAGCCATGGCCAGACTCTGTTCACTGCCACGGAAAATGGATACGGGAAGAGAACTTCTATTGATGAATACCCTCTGCGGAGGCGCGGTGGTAAAGGTGTTATTACGATTAAGACCACTGAACGCAACGGGCAGGTCGTCGGCAGTCTCCTTGTTGATAATGATGACGACCTGATGCTGATGGCGGAC
>JABMQM010000255.1 GCA_013203195.1 Desulfobacteraceae bacterium
ATTTTCTAAACCCTAACTTATTGAGAAGTTAAATACAAAACGTATAACACGCCGCAATGATTCTGCACATCGACATGGACGCCTTTTATGCTTCAGTAGAGCAATTAGACAATCCCCGTCTTAAGGGAGAATGTGTGATTGTAGGCGGACTGTCCAACCGCAGCGTGGTCTCGGCCGCCAGCTACGAAGCCAGAAAATTCGGAGTTCACTCCGCCATGCCCATGTTTCAGGCCCGGCAAAAATGCCCCCGGGGGATAATTATCCGTCCCCGCATGGACCGCTACAAAAGCGTGTCAAAAAAGATCATGTCTCTGCTCCGCGAATTCTCTCCACGTGTGGAAGTTGTCTCAATCGACGAGGCCTACGTGGATATCACCGGCTGCAGCCGGCTTCACGGTGAGCCGCACGAAATCGTCGCCCATATCAAGCAAAAAATTAAAGAGACCGTCAATTTGACATGCTCGGTGGGGGTCGGTCCCAGCAAATTTATTGCCAAAATTGCCTCCGATCTGGAAAAACCCGACGGACTGACCATTTTTATGCCGGAGCAGGTCTCGCAGTTTTTAGAAAAACTGCCTGTAGGCAAAGTGCCCGGTGTGGGCAAAACAACACTCAAGCAGCTGGAGCGTATGGGAATAAATACTCTGGGCGATGTCAGCAAATATCCGGAAAAATCTCTCTTAAAGCGGCTTGGCAAGTTCGGTCGCAGGCTAATGGAGCTTTCCGCCGGCATGGACGATTCACCGGTTATGCCCATCAGCCGGCGAAAATCAGTGAGTAGCGAAGAGACCCTGCTGTCAGATATCGACGATAAAAAAGTGCTCAACAATTATATCCTGGAGCAGGCCGAATCGGTTGCCCGGCAACTCAGAAAAGAAGGGGTAAAAGCCAAAACCGTTACCCTGAAGATAAAACATGCCGATTTTAAACAGGTAACCAGAAGTACGACTCTGCCGGTACCGACACAGTCTTCGGAGACTATTTATCAGACGGCGTCAAGGCTGCTCGATCAATATCGGATGAAAACCAAAATTAGGCTTATCGGTGTTGGAGCCTCCGGTCTGCGGACTGATTCAGCACCAACCCAAATGAGCCTCTTTAAAGATTTAAAAAGCAATAATGGCAACTGGGAAAAGGTAGATAAAACCGTAGATTCAATCACCGCAAAGTATGGGAAAGACATTATCAAACGGGGCTCTTTAACCAAAAGTTCCCATGAATTGGAATGAAAAAAATTCTGCCTATTAAATCTTTGCCTCTGCTGGGAGCTCATTTTTCGATTGCCAAGGGTCTGCACAACGCCCTTTATGAGGCCCGGGCATACGGCTGCACGGCGCTGCAGATATTTACCAAAAACGCCCAGACCTGGAAGGAAAGATCTCTGAAGCCTGATGAAATCGATCAATTCGAACAGGCCAGAGCCGCAACCGGGATAACGGCAATCGCCGCCCACACGTCTTACCTGATCAATCTGGCTGCCGTTGAAAAGCAAAAACATACAAGATCCTGCCGCGCGCTGGAACAGGAGCTTGTCAGGTCTGCAATGCTCAACATCCCGTTTGTTGTACTCCACCCCGGTTCCCATATGGACAGGGGAGAAGATGAAGGTATTCGCCGCATCTCCGAAAGTATCAATCAAGTTTTCTCTCAGATTCCTGATTTAAAGACACGTCTTCTCCTCGAAACCACCGCCGGCCAAGGCTCCAACGTAGGCCACACCTTTGAACAGCTGGCGTCAATTATTGATAAGGTCGAAAAAAAAGACGCCGTCGGATTCTGTCTGGATACCAGCCATATTTTTGCAGCAGGCTACGATATCAGAACGCCGTCTGCCTACCAAAAAACCATTAACGTTTTCGACACCATTGCAGGGCTCGAGCATCTTAATCTGATCCATTTAAACGATTCCAAAAAGGAGCTTGGCTCCAGGGTGGACCGGCACGAACACATCGGGCAAGGATGTATCGGCTTGAAAGCGTTTGAACTGTTCATGAACGATCATAGATTACAGGATATACCCAAGATTCTTGAAACCCCTAAGCAGCACGGCGGCAAAGATTATGATAAGGTCAATCTTAGTACCTTGAGAAATTTGATGGCGTCGTAAAAAAGTCCCATCTACTGCGTTGTAGTATTTTTGCAGACACTAAGCATACTACACGTATTATTAAATACGGTATCGTATTATAATTGAATAATTTATAATCACCGCAAAGACGCAGAG
>JABMQM010000256.1 GCA_013203195.1 Desulfobacteraceae bacterium
AAGAAGGGGATGTATTGTAAACCTTAATGATTCAGTTTTATTGGTTCCATTGGTATGGTGGTTAACAAATAAAACTAATTAAACCAATCCGGCAATTTAAATTAGTACTATAATCTTAGTGTCTTAGTGCCTTTGTGGCTGAATTGTTACCCCTTAAAAAATTTGAAATGAGCTAAAGGAATTTAAAATTATGTTACTGGTTATCGATGTGGGGAACACAAATACTGTAATCGGTGTATATGATGGCAAACATTTAATTAAAGACTGGCGGATACGTACCGAAAGGCGTACTACTGAAGATGAGTTTTATGTCTTGGCCAGAGGTCTGTTTGCCGAAGGCAATATCGGCTCCAAGGATATCGCCAAAACCATTATTTCCTGCGTGGTTCCGCCCATGGTAACCATTCTCGATTCTTTCTGCCGCAAATATCTGGGGCATCGGCCGCACTGGGTCGATGCCGGGTCTTTTCCGAGCATCCCGATACGATGCAAAAATCCATCCGAAATTGGAGCTGACCGCATCGTTAACGCGGTTGCCGCATTTGATAAGTATCGCACCAGCCTTGTTATCATAGACTTTGGAACCGCAACAACCTTTGATGCCATTTCAGAGGCCGGGGAATACCTCGGCGGCGCAATCAGCCCCGGAATTATGATCGCTGCCGAGGCCCTGTTTATGAAGGCCTCTAAACTTCCCCGGGTTGAAATTTTCGTTCCTCCTGAAAACGTGATCGGCAAAGATACCGCCAGCAGTATTAAGGCGGGAATTATTTTTGGCTATGCCGGTCTTGTGGATGGAATGGTGAAACGCATGCAGGCGGAGATGGGCACAAACGCCAAGGTAATTGCTACCGGAGGTTTGGCGAAGCTTATGCAGCAAGTGTCTGAAACCATTGAAGCTGTTGAACCGGCCTTGACGCTGGAGGGGTTGCGGATTATCAGCAACAACTTGTGAGAAATTCGGGTTATCCCAGTTCTATTCAAGACCCATTGCTGCTTCGAGTTTTTTAATCTGCTTGAGAATTTCTTCCTTTTTCTCCGCACTCAGATCTTCCAGTTCCAGGCGGCGCTTAAGACCCAAAAGGATCATTTCAGTCCGATAATCCGTACAGGTATAGTTCATGGTTTAACGCTTTAGGCCCTGCCGAATTTCATCAGCGTCTCCTTAAAGACGCGGTAAAAGGCGGTGTTGTCCGCTACGGCGCGTTTAAGAATCTTTTCGCAATCATCGATGTTTTTCGGATTAATCACCAGGTTGACGCTCTTGTTAAAGGCCGCCATGTTGTCGTTGGTGCGGAAACGATCGGTAACAAGGGCCACGAAGATGTTGCGCCGGGTGATCATAGGAAGCTGATCCAGGTATTTAAGGACATTGTTCAGGTCCGGGTTCGAGGTGTCAAACAACTCATTGATTACTACCATGTCAAAAACGTGAAAACGCATCTGCTTGAGAACTTCCCTGGCTGAATCCGGTTCGGTGGTATGATACCCCAAATTATCCAGAGCTTTTCTGATTTTTGACCGGACGGTCTGGTCCGGCTCGCATAAAAGGGCTGTCTCGGCGCCTTCTTCAAGGAAATCAAAAGGTTTTTCTTCGGCATCGTAGGCATCGGCATCCACTTCATCGAGGAGAGTTTTTTCTTTAGCCGGTTCTGGTTTGGCCGCCGGTGCCGGGGTCTCTTTTGGAGGCGGAGGCGCATCAGCTCGGGCGTCAATGGAAATTTTGTTCTGGCACTTGGGGCAGGTCACCGCAAAAGCCTGCCCTTTGGGAATTTTCTCATCCGGAATTTTGAACTTGGCCGGGCACTTGTCACAGGCGACATCCATGATTTTCTCCTCTATAGATATTATACTGTACTCGGTTACACCTCAATTGAGCGTAAACAAAATGGGAAAACATTTTAGTTGTTTGATTTGTTATGTATTTTAACGAGCTGGCTTTCCATAACCGGTGTCTATCGATAGGTCCTCAATATCGGTGGTAGCTTCTCCACGAGCGCTCTTGATCGAGTCGAGTCCGCGGCCCACGATACCTTTACGGGAAGCGTAAGCCATGGCCGTCTCTTCATCAATTAGTTCTTTTTTGAACAATTCCACAATATAATCATCGAAGGTGGTCATACCGAAGGCCCTGCCGGCCTGTATGATTTCATAATAGGTCTTGCCTTCGGATTCCCCGTGCAGAATCGTGTCCCTGACCCGCATGTTAGACCCCATAATTTCAAAGGCCGCCACCCGTCCCCCCCCGAGCTTGGGCAGGAGGCGCTGGCATACGATCCAGCGGACCGTATCGGCCAGCCGCATCCGAAGCTGATTCTCTTCATCTATCGTGAACATGCCCAGGATGCGGTTGATGGTCTGTCCCGCGTCCACGGTATGGAGGGTGCTCACCACCAGATGACCGGTTTCAGCCGCACTGAGGCCGATTTCCACGGTTTCGCGGTCGCGCATTTCGCCCACCAGGATCACCTTGGGAGCCTGGCGCAGGGCTGCTCGCAGGCCGCTGGCAAAGGCGTCGAAATCGTTGCCCATCTCGCGCTGATTGAAGGTGGCTTTCTTATGCGGATGTTGGAATTCCACCGGGTCTTCAAGGGTCACCACATGGACTGATTTTGTTTCGTTGATTTCATTGAGGACCGCGGCCAGGGAAGTCGATTTGCCGCTGCCGGTGGCACCGGTGACCAGAATGATTCCATTTTTTTCCAGGGACATTTTGTAAAAGGCTTCGGGAAGCTGCATGTCCTGTAAAGTGGGAATTGTAGTCTCTAATTTTCGCAAAATGATGGAGTAGTTGCTGCGCTGGGAAAAGATATTGACCCTGAAACGCGCCTTGCCGGGAAGATCGTAGGATGAATCGCAGGACCCCTGGTTTAAAAGCGTTTCTGTCAGGCGCCGGTCCGCATTGACCAGGTTGAGGGCGAAGATTTCGCCCTGAAACGGTGTCAGTTCGTTAAAGGGCGGATCGATCTCCACACCGGTGAGCTGACCCGAAGTTTCGACCTGAAACTGTTTGCCAACAGTGATATTCAGGTCGGAAACATTGTCGTAGGCATCAAGCATCCTTGCCAGAATATAATCGATTTCCTGTTTTTTCATAACACCACCTCATAAATAATTATGCATCCGTGAAATCAGAGGGCGGACTTTTCAAAAAGGGCCTGAATTTGCCCTTGTCGTTGGCCTTCATGTAGGCTTCGTCCCCGCCGATCCACCCTTTGTTGAGCAGATCCATGATAGCATCGTCTAAAAGCTGCATACCGTATTTCTTGCCGGTCTGAATCATGGAGTTGATCTGGTGGGTTTTGCCTTCCCGGATCAGATTGCGGACCGCCGCATTGGCAATCAAAATCTCCATAGCGGCACAGCGTCCTTTTTTATCGATCCGCTTGAACAGAACCTGTGCGATAACGGCCCGCAGTCCATCTGACAGGGTCGAGCGAATCTGGGACTGCTCGCTGGAAGGAAAAACTTCGATAACACGGTCAACGGTTTTGGGTGCGCTGGAGGTATGCAGGGTCCCGAAAACCAAATGTCCGGTGGAGGCCGCTTCGATGGCCAAAGAGATGGTTTCCAGGTCTCTCATTTCACCCACCAGAATAATATCCGGATCTTCCCGCAGAGCCCCTTTTAAAGCAGCGGTGAACGACTTGGTATGCATGCCGACTTCGCGGTGGTTGATAATACAGCTCTGACTTTTGTGGACAAATTCAACCGGATCTTCCACCGTAATGATATGATCCTTGCGAGTTTTATTGGCCGTGTCGATAATAGCGGCCAGAGTGGTAGATTTGCCGCTTCCGGTCGGGCCGGTCACCAGGACCAGGCCTCGAGGAAGTGAGGCCAGCTTGGTACACACCATTGGAAGACCGAGCTGCTCGGCGGTCAGGATTTCCTCGGGGATCTGCCTGAAAACCGCCGCCACCCCGTATTTCTGCATAAAAAAATTTGCCCTGTACCTGGCCGTGCCGGGGATTTCATAGCCGAAATCGACATCGCCGGTTTCTTCAAATGTCTTGACCTTGTCTTCGGGTGCAATTTCATAAAGCATGCTTTTTAGATCATCATTTTCCAGGACTTTATATTTGACCCTTTCTATTTCGCCCATCAACCTGAGGGCGGGCGGCTGCCCGGAGACAAGATGAAGGTCGGAAGCACCCTGTTCATTCATTAATTTAAAAAACGCATCTATTCTCGCCATTTTATTCTCCCAATTATTTAGGTTGTTTTAACACCTTCAATTTGGAATCTTCTTCGTCCCGGACTTCGGTCTCTTCTTGGCCGAAGTCGAGGAGTTTGGTATGGTTTTCCAGAATTGAGCGGACTTGAATTTCGATCTGGATGCGCTGGCGTTTCAGTTCGGCAATATCTGCATGAAGTTGGGACAGACGGTTGTGGGCTCTGTTGAGAAGTTTTTCGGCTTTAACTTCAGCGTCTGCAATAATCAGCTCGGCTGATTTTTCAGCATTTTTTTTCATCTGCTCTAATACTTTCTGGGAATTGAGCATGGCACGTTTAAAGGTTTCTTCGCGCTGCCGGTAGCCCTGGTTTTCAAGCTTGAGCCGACTAATTTCATCTTGCAAACTTACGTTATTGCTCAGTAATGATTCGAAGTCATCGGCTATTTGTTCAAGGAATGCATCGACCTCACGT
>JABMQM010000257.1 GCA_013203195.1 Desulfobacteraceae bacterium
CTGACAAACAGACCCAGCCCCCCTGCGCCGATATAGGCTGCAATGGCTGCAATGGCAATGCTCATCACCACTGCGGTCCTTACACCGGCCATAATTATGGGCGCCGCAAGGGGAAGCTGTAGTTGTTTAAGAAGTTGAAATCTGGTCATTCCCATACCCCGACCGGCCTCAATGGTTGCCGGGTCGACATTTTTAATGGCAATGTAAGTGTTTCGAATGATCGGCAGCTGGGAATAAAGGGCCAGGGCGATCACGGCAGGCACTTTTCCGATTCCGATACCGTTGACCGCATCCCAATATCTGTCTATTGAAGATAAGATGGGCATCATAAAACCGAACATGGCAATACTCGGAATCGTAATCGTAATGCTGGCGACGTACAAAACAATATTGGCCGCCGTCGGATTCCGGGTAATATATATACCAATGGGTACGCCGGTAGATATAGCGATCACCAGGGCAATGGAAACCACCTGGATATGGGTTGCGGTATGCATACCGGCGACCCTGAAATTGTCTGCAAAAAAGGCAAAAGGTCCGGAAAGAAATAACGGATTAACAAAGGTGTGGTAGCCGATAAGCGAGAGTACGACACCGCAGACCATTAACCAGAAATCCTCGACGGTTTTCATGGAATTTAACACAATGGTTAAGATCAATATCCCGCAAAGGCCCCATGTCGCCCAGAACCCATAGGTGTCATGAATCCGAAGCTTTTCGACTTTAAGATAGAACTCTTGCACAAGGTTTAACTGATAAATAAATACAGATATGCAAATAAACATCAGAAGAATGAAATGGCTGGCGGAACCCAATCGCCCTCTGCGAAAAGCGTTCCGGTAATACAGCCCGATTCCGCTTAAAAGAATTAGAGTTATGATAATCCCAAATAAAGTGCCTGTTGTTTTAAAGAGAGTAGGAATAATTGACGCGCATATTACGGTGAGCAGAAAAATGGGCATGAAAACCGATTTTTCCAGAACCGAACGAAAATAGGCCAGCAAAAAGAGCACCAGGGTCAAAATGGGTACCATCAATGCCATCCGCAAAATATTGTAACTTTCCAGAAAGTCAATTTCAAGATCGTTGACATTGAGCAGCATCCCGTAAGCGGACATGGGGTTGTCTTCATAAAGAATACTGCCGGGAAACCAAGGTTGAAAAAACCCGATAAAAATTAGAATAATTGAAAACAGAATAATTTTGTCAGCCCATTGCCAGCTGAAAATGGTTTTGTAAAGAACTGAGACGACAGGATTGGAGCAGTGGTTGCAAAATCTTGAGTCTTCAGAAATCTCTTTGTTACAACTCGGGCATATTGCGATTTCCATTTCTTACCCCTTCTTTTTTTCCATAGACTATCTGAATTAAACAAGGGTAATCTTTCATGATTATTTTACTGTTTAAGGTAACATACATATGAGGGGGGTTACAAGGCGCAATTAATTTTCGTGGTAAATTCTGGGAGATAGATCTGAAGAAAGCCATATCGCATTTTTTCATTCTGTTCTATGGTCTAGGGAATTTACAGACCGACCCACTGACCGACCGTGTCTAGCGCTCGACCGCTGCCAAAGTTCTCTATGAAGATATTAAAATAGTGAAGTTCTTCCTTGCTCCGTATTATGGGGTAACTTTTTTGTGCTTCCAGAAAGTCCTCATCTTTAATCGTCTCTTCAAAATATACCGGAAGTACATCAGCCGAGCCGGATCCTTGAGAGAATTCCTGTTTCAACCGCCACACGATCTCTTTGGGCAGCACGTTTTCAAAAGCTTTTCTGAAGATCCATTTTTCGATTTTCTGGTCACCGTCAGGTTTTTGCTTATATTCAGGGGGAAGGGTCATGGCATAGTTGAGCAATTCGCCGGATATCAGGGGGGTCACTACCCGAATAGAGTTGCAAAGGTTCATGCGGTCCAAGCGCAAAGAGGCGTTGCTGTGTAAAAAGCCGATACATTCCATTTGTCTGGCAAACAGTTCTTCGAGCGGAAACGCTTTAAGGTATAAGTATCCGCAAAAAACCTCATCTCCGCCTTCGCCGGAAAGCAAAACTTCAATTCCTTGTTCTTTTGCATATTTAGAAATAAGATAATTCGACACAGAGCTTCTCACCAGGGAGGGATCAAAGGACTCCAGGTGCCGGATCACTTCGGGCAGCACCGCCAGGATTTGGTTAAGATCCACAATCAGTTCATGGTGGTCGGAGTCGATATGGTCGGCCATTAAGCGGGCGTATTCAATATCTTCACTTTCTCCCACGCCCAAGGCAAATGTTTTTAGACGCTGCTCATTTCCGAATTTTTCCTTGTAAGCGGCACTCGCCAGCCAGGCAATAACACTGCTGTCAATGCCGCCGCTGAGCAGGCTGCCGGTGACCACGTTGAAGTCTACGCGATTATTGAAGCTGCGCTGGATAATATCTCTGGTCGTTGTCGTTATTTTGTCAAGGTCGTCTTTAATGATTTCCGGCGGACTATGGGGCAGTTCGGCAAAGCGGGTGAGAGTGCCCGAACCGTCCATATAATGTCCCGGCGGAAATTCATAGACATCGTCGGTGATCTCTACCATGCTCTTTAATTCGGAAGCAAAATAAAGCTGTGTGTTTTTCCAACCGTAAAACAGGGTCTTGATGCCTAAAAGATCCCTGGCGGCAAACAAGTTTTCGCCGTCGGATATCACGAAAGCAAAGACGGCGTCATTTAAATGCGAAAACATGGATTGGCCGTGGTTTTGGTAAAGTTCAAGCAGCAGGCGCTCTTCCCGGAAAGGACCGTCCGGTATTTCATAAACCGGGGCTAATTCCTGCCAGTTTCCCATCTGACCGTCGTAACAGATTCTTAATTGCGGATACGTTGCGTTAAAAGCCGGTACCTGTGTATCGCTTCCCGCTAAAACGACATCCGGGTTTCCGGAAATGTCGCCGATCAGATAATTCTGCGCCATTGCAATGCGTTTATCTTCGAATATCCCTGATAAATACGGACCGCGATGTTGGATTAAACCAAACATCAATTCAAGTTCCAGGCGGTCTTTTTTATTATAGACCACAGCAAATCCACTCATTCAATTTTTTCCTTATTCAGCAGTATTCCACGCGGGTCGCTCTGCCCAGCGTGCTACATTGGCAAGCATTAACCCGGGCTGTTCAAAGACTTCCATAAATAAACGATGATAGTGACACTCCTCGGCAGATCTGAGTTGTGTTTCGGAAAATCGGCAGCAATAGTTTTGCATTTCGGTTTTTCCCATGACACCTGTCAGAACACCTTCAAGCATTTCTACCGTGCCGCTGCCCTCATCGAACTGCTCCTTTTCCCGCCAGGTTATTTCTGTGGGTAAAAGGTCTTCGAAGGCTTTTCTCAAAATCCATTTTTCTATGGGTGGAGATCCCACAATCTTCATTTCCGGAGGTATCAGCTGGCCCAACCGGATCATCGAAAGATCCAGAAACGGCACTCGTCCCTCAATGGCGTGGGCCATGGTCATCCGATCGACCCGCTGAAGATTTATGTTATGCAGCGAAGTTATCGACCGGCGTAATTCGCGATGCAAAAAATCCGCGTCTACGATGTCTTTATAATAGGTGTATCCGCCGAAAAGTTCATCCGCGCCTTCA
>JABMQM010000258.1 GCA_013203195.1 Desulfobacteraceae bacterium
ATCTTAAAGCGTAGCGCTCTTCAAGCCTGGCGGTCTTTTCTATCCCCCTTCTTTGTGCCTTTGTGTCTTAGTGGCGGAACTGCTACCTGTTACCAAATTACTTTGATCACCTGCTATTGTCAAGAATACAACCTTGATCAGAAAAACACTTTTATTTTGACAGAAAGCTCTATTCAGCCTTATGATGAACTCAGGGTGTAAAGGTTGCGCTCCAGTTGAAATTACGATAGGCAAATTTATGCAACATAAATCAAATAAAATTCCCGGGATGCGAAACGACGCTGTCAATATATTCTATGAGGGGCTGCAGGCTGTTGAACCGGGCGCTGCCGTAAAGAATTATTGCCGACTTGATGACGATCAGCTAATTATCGGGGATTGGATTTATGATCTGGAAGAATATAACAACCTCTATGTGATCGGAGCAGGAAAAGCCGCTGCACCAATGGCGGCAACCTTGGAACGAATTCTCGGCCAAAGGATCACAAGCGGTATTATCAATGTAAAATATAAACATCTTGCCGACCTTAAGAGGGTCAAACTCATAGAAGCCGGGCACCCCCTGCCTGATAATAACGGACAACGCGGTGCCGGTGAAATTTTAGATCTTGTTCAAAATGCAGAAAACAACGACCTGGTGATATGTCTGATTTCCGGAGGGGGATCTGCTCTACTGCCCCTCCCCTTCCCCGGACTCAGCCTGCAGGACAAACAGGACACCATTAAGGTGCTGCTGGCGTGCAGTGCCACCATTCACGAAATAAATACCATCAGAAAGCATACTTCCATGTTAAAGGGCGGCAGACTTGCACAAGCGGCCTACCCGGCTGCAATTGTTTCTCTGATACTTTCAGATGTTGTTGGAGACGACCTCGACGTGATCGCCTCCGGCCCTACTGTCCCGGATTCAAGCACATTTGCCCAATGCATTGAAATTTTAAATAAATACGACATCATCAACACATTGCCCGAAAGCGTTGTGGCCCACATTCAAGCCGGAGCTGAAGGGGAAGTCCCTGAAACCCCCAAGGAAGGAGATCCGGCATTTAAAAAAACGCGCAACCTGATTATCGGAAGCAATATGGATGCCATTATGGCCGCTGAGCAAAGAGCCAAGCATCTGGGATACAACGTCCTAGTTCTTTCTTCCATGATCGAAGGTGAAACAAGGCCGGTAGCCTATGTGCACGGAGCCATCGCCAGAGAAATTATCAAAACCGGCAACCCCCTTGCCCCACCGGCCTGTATTCTTTCCGGCGGCGAGACCACGGTAACCTTAAAAGGAACCGGGCTGGGAGGACGAAATCAGGAGTTTGCATTAGCAGCAGCCATAGATATCGACGGCAGTGAAGATATTGTCGTTCTCAGCGCCGGCACAGACGGCACAGACGGCCCCACGGATGCGGCCGGAGCGCTGTCGGATAATGCTACTATGAAAAGGGCTGCTGCCATGGGGTTAAATCCTCACCATTTCCTTGCAAATAATGATTCGTATCATTTTTTTCAAAAATTAGGCGACCTGTTTGTGACAGGTCCTACCAACACGAATGTGATGGATCTAAGAATTATACTCGTGAAATAAATTATAAATTTTATACTTTTTCTTGAAATAAAATAAAAACAATCACGAAAACACGAAAGATGGAAAACACGAAATTCTAATATATTTTTCGTGCTTTCGTATTTTCGTGATTTCGTGATAAATATTTTTTTGGTTTTAGCTTATCCAGGTTAGAGACTATTGGGAGAAAAATTATTTTAGAGTTTGAATCAATCAATTTGGAAAAGCAACCAGCGTATTTACAACGTCTCTCTGAATGCCCGCAGAAACCCTCTGACTACAGTTTTGCAAACATTTGGGGGTGGGCCCAAGAATACGGCCTCAGTTGGGCCTGGAAGGACAATCTGGTCTGGATCAAGCAAACCAAACCACAAGTTTTATACTGGGCACCGGTCGGACCATGGCAGGATATTAACTTCATTGAAGTTTTTAATGCAACGATAAGCGAACCGGCCATATTTACCAGGATGCCCGAAGAGTTGGTCAGGTGCTTGGAAAACAACCTTGGAAACAACCTGACGATCGAAGAAGAACGAGGCAACTGGGACTATCTATACCACACAATTGATCTAGTCGAGCTCAAAGGCAAGCGTTTTCACAAAAAAAAGAACCTTTTGAACCAGTTTAGAAAAAAATACGATTATACGTATGTTCACCTGGAGTATGGAATGATTGCCAAAGCTCTGGCCATGCAGACCGATTGGTGCACCTGGCGTGACTGCGAGTCATCAGATATGCTTGCAGCCGAAAATCGTGCCATCGAAAAAATTCTCAAAAATTGGCGGAACTTAAAAGGTCTCGTCGGCGGCGCTGTTATGGTGGAAGATTCGATGGTGGCCTATACGGTGGCAGAACGCCTGGACAGAGACACACTTTTAATTCACTTTGAAAAAGGAAATCCGGAATACAAAGGGGTATACCAGGCCATCAATCAAATGTTTCTTGCAAACTTAACGCATGAATTTACAATCGCAAACCGCGAACAGGACCTGGATGACGAAGGCCTGCGCAAAGCTAAACTCTCCTACAACCCTGTGGATTTTCTTCGCAAATACAAGGTTACCATTTCCTAAAACCAATGCCCTTAAAAACACTCGGCGGCGTCCCTGATTTTACCTTCGAGCCTGCTTTCTACGTATTTATTAAGATGCGGCAGCATGGCATCCAGATAGCTTCCAATTTCTTTTTCAGTTGCTAAGGTGTGCGTCTGTTCAAATAGGCATTTGCTCTCTCCTCCATTGTCTGAAGGGAGTCCATAATCCTCAAGCAGGTGCTTAATAACCATGTCATCATCAAAATCACTATCCACCGGAAAACGGGTTGTGATTCCAAAACCGGATGAAAACGCCATTATTTTTGTAATGAAAATTTCAGTCTTGCGCGGACAACATGATTGTTTTCCGGAAATACCGGCGATAAGCAGAGGAACAAGCCGCTCGACACAATAGATCACGGCTCGGGTGTGCATGGCGAGCAGGCAGGCCGTGCAGACAAGGTTTTTATCGTTGTATTGCGGCATCAGTTCTTCACATTGATCGAGCCACAACCCTTGAAAGAGTCTGACCGTGTCGAGTTCGACAAAGCTGCTCTCGGGCACAGGCTCTGTGGACGGCGCTTGAGCCTTTAAAATTTTTTCAGCAGTTTTAAAGCGTTCAAAAGGAAAGGCCCTAAAGCGCAATGCCCCGTTTTGCATGCACAACAGGTGTATCTTCCTTGGACGAGAAATATCCGGATGTCTGCCGACCGCTGAAAGAGCATAAAGTGCAAGCGAATCAATGCTTCCCGAAAAAAGAATGGCGAGTTCCTGTTTGCTCATGATCTCTCCTTCCCTGCTCTGTATCAGTTCATTAAATCTAAATTTTGTGCTTTTTCTGGAAAAACCTATTTATTGCCACCAAGACACCAAGTCACGAAGAAAGAATAATAAATTGCAAAAGCTTCTGTTCTTTCTTTACGAGCCTTTATGCACGAGTTTAA
>JABMQM010000259.1 GCA_013203195.1 Desulfobacteraceae bacterium
CGGATAAAGATTTTTGAGTTGTTAAATATAAAATGTTGTGATTATATATGCAACAAAAAAACCGAACAGCATCAGTTAATTACGCATCTGCAGACAATCGCAAAATACAAATGAAAAGAAACGGGCTCAATTTGCAGGAGAATTAAAAGAGGAGGGACTCATGGATAAAACAATCCGGCTTACCGTTGGACAGGCAGTGGCTTTATTCTTACAAAATCAATGGACAGAACGTGATGGAAAGGAGCAGCGGCTGATTCCCAAAGCCTGCGGAATATATGGTCACGGTAATTTGTCGGGTCTGGGGCAGGGTTTTATGGAATGCGGCCGGGAGATAAAATTTTGTCAGCCCTTTCACGAGCAGAGCATGGTCCATATGGCCGTAGGATATGCCCGGGCCAAAAGACGGCTTTCAACCATGGCATGTACCGCCTCCATCGGGCCGGGAACAGCCAACATGTACACGGGAGCAGCCGGCGCGACCATCACCAAGATTCCTGTCCTGCTTCTTCCCTCCGATCATTACGGTACGCGGCGTCAGGGAATCGTGATGCAGCAGCTTGAACATGTGGTCGAATATGACTTCAGCATTGCCGATGGGTTGCGGCCGGTCAGTGTTTTTTTTGATAAGATAGCGCGTCCGGAACAGCTTACGGCCTCGCTCATGGAAGCGACGCGCGTCCTGACAAGCCCTGATGAAGCCGGTGCGGTAACTCTCTCAATCTGCCAGGGAGTTCAGAGCGAAGCCGGTGATTTCCCCGTTAAACTGTTTGAAAAACGAGTCTGGCATGTGGATCGTCGGCCCCCTGCAGAATCACAGGTGGCCAGGGTTGTGCAGTTACTCAAAGATGCACGCAAACCACTGATCATCAGTGGAGGAGGGGTATATTATTCCGAAGCAGAAGCAGAGCTGCGCAGTTTTGCGGAGTCTTTTGGCATTCCTGTAGTGGAAACCATCGCCGGTCGGAGTACAATGGGTGACGCTCTGCCAATGGCAGTCGGCGGCATGGGGGTGGCAGGTAATTCCGCGGCTAACAGCCTGGCGGAACAAGCGGATCTGGTGCTTGCCATTGGGACACGTATGCTCGACGTTTCAACCTGTGCCCAGACAGCCTTTCAAAACCCGGATGTACGATTTGCCTCAATCAATGTCCTGGGTAAGGACGCCTTTAAATTTGCAGCCGAACCGATTCTCGCCGACGCAAGAGAAGGCATCTCAAAACTAACTGCAGCGGCTAAAGAGATCGGAGTTACACCCAATGAGCAGTGGGTTACAACAACAGAAAGGGTTAAAAAAGAATGGCACGACCTGGCTTCGCCGACCCTGATCGTAAAGGACGGAGAACCCATGACCCAGGCCCAGGCGCTAAAAATCGTAAATGATTCGATTCCTGAAAACTCTTATGTGGTAGCCGTGGCGGGCAGCCTGCCAGGCGATGTGCACAAGCTTTGGGATACCAGGGGCGATAAAAAATGCCATCTGGATTTCGGGTACTCCTGTATGACTTACGAAATCCCGGGGGGTATCGGTCTTTGCATGGCGGGTGAAAAAAACGTTTTCGTATGTATTGGAGACGGTACCTATCTTATGAATCCCAGCGACTTGATCGTCGCTGCCCGCGAAGGGATCAACATGACCGTGTGTTTGTTCGTCAATCACGGATACCAGATTATCCGGGAGTTACAGGTAGCAACTACCGGCACCGGCTTTGATGTGGAGTTTCGCGAACGGGACGAACAGGGGCAAAGCAAAGGCGATTTTCTGGCAATTGATTTTGCAAAACATGCTGAAAGCCTCGGCGCCAAGGTCTACAAGGCTTCGACAGGAGAAGAGTTGGGACTATCGCTCAACCAGGCGAAGAGCGAGGACGGTCTTTCCGTTGTCGTAATTGAAGTGGATCCTCACAAGATGTCAATTGGGGCAGAGAATAGCTTCTGGGATATAGCACCGCCAATGGCCTCAAAGGATCCGAAGGTTCAAGAACTAAGACGTTCTTATGAAGAGCACCGCGATAAAATCCAGCGATATTATTTATAAGCTTTCTTTCGAAGAAACGGCTTTAATGGTGCTCCGAATCACATGCCCCATCTTAATGCGGCTGTATGTACGGGGCTGTCCCAATGCTTAATGATTTTATCATCAAGCTTACACATTGTTATGGATGCGCCTGCCATATCAAGGGATGTGGTAAAATTGCCGACAAGCGAACGGCTGATTTGCACCTTATATTTTTCTAATTCCTTTGCAGCGCTGTTAAAAAGCAGATACAACTCCATTAAAGGTGTTCCACCAAACCCATTGACGTGCAGCAAAACTTCAGCGTTATTATCAGGTTTGAGATCTTCCAATATGGTGTCTACGAGGTCATGGGTAATTTCATCCGCGCTCTTTGTTTTCTCCCTTTTTCTGCCGGGTTCTCCATGAATACCCACACCGATTTCCATTTCATCAGGGGCGATTTCGAATGTAGGCTTACCTGCGGCAGGCACTGTGCAGCTTGTAAAGGCAACGCC
>JABMQM010000260.1 GCA_013203195.1 Desulfobacteraceae bacterium
CAGGGCCAACTCCAGAGCCTTATTATCAGGACTTTTCATGGTTGTCATATATTATAAGTGCTGTACATACGCAAGGTTAATCCTGCAAGCGGTTTCTTTACTTATGTTATTTATCCTGTTATTATTCCGAATTATTGATAAACAAGATTTCATGAAAGGATCAGCTCATGGCAAAATATAAACAAGGACTCGCATGTAAATATGTGCAAGGCACTAAATATCACCGGAATCGGCCTTTGATGGACGACTTGGGCTCTATTCCATCCCCAAGCAGCTTTAAGACCTATCCGGATGCGGAACGCGTCCAATTACCGGAACCCGACCTGTCCCAGTCCGCCGATCTCTGGCAATGCCTGGCCAGACGTCGATCTGAACGTAACACCACACCTGATCCGCTCAGCCTCGGGGAGCTCTCCAAACTGATGTGGGGAACCCAGGGTATCACCGCACGCGCCGGAATGCATCTGCTGCGTACTGCGCCCTCTGCCGGCGCCCTCTACCCTTTTGAAACCTATCTTTACGTTGACAAGGTGGAAGAAGTGCCCAAGGGTATTTACCATTTTAATGTGGCTGATTTTGCTCTGGAATGTATCAAGGCCGGTGATTTCAGCCAGGCCCTGACCGCTGCCGGTCTGGGACAGCCTGTGGTTCGCCGGGCTGCTGTGGTTATTATCTGGACCGCCATGATGCTGCGCTGCATGACCAAGTACCGCGAACGTGCCATGCGCTACATTCCCATGGATATGGGACATGTCTGCCAGAATGTCCAGCTGGCTGCAACTGCCATGGGTTTTGGGTCCTGTCCCATCGGTGCCTTCTACGATGATGATTTCAATGAACTTTTAGGGGTTGACGGTCAGGAAGAGACGGTGTTGTATCTGATCACTGTGGGTAAGCTTCGTTAAGTGCTTTTCAACCAAACTCGATAAAACTTATCGCTATTGAATGTCCAATATTCAATTTCCAATGACCAACGCCCAAGTACAAAATACTTGAAAGTTGGATATTAACTGCCTTGAATGTCACACATTCTTAAAGCACTGTTAGGCATATCTATAAAACTCTTACTTAGATAGAATATCTATAATCGGGGGGATAACATTGGTGGCGATATCGGTTCTTGAGCCGCCTGCCAGAACCACTTCCAGGCGACCGCCGGTCACTTCCTCGGCGGTTTGCAGCATGAAACGGGCAATCTTTTGATAGCAGCGACCGCTCAGACCCAGACTGCCGTAGTCTCCTTTGTGGGTGTCAAAACCGAAGTACCAGAAAATCAGATCAGGCTCAAAATCTACAACACGTTGGTAAAATTCACTTTTCACCTTATCGGCGTACTGATCGTCTGCATCCTTTTCGTTTCTGCCCCGGCTAGCCCAGAAACCACCGGGCGCTGCAACGTCCACCTTGGTTCCATCATTTGAAACAGAATCCATGCCGCAAAAGCAGACGTGCAGTACGTCAGGGTCGCTGTAAAGCAGGTCGCGCGTGCCGTCGCCATGATGGGCATCCGTATCCAGGATGGCAAAACGCTGGATGTTGTGGATTTCACGCAGATAAGTGATCGTTATGACCACGTCGTTAAAACAGCAATAACCGCCAAAGTAGTTTCGGCCGGAATGATGGCCGCCGGCGCCAATGAGAGCAAAAGCATTGTCTATTTCACCGGTGCAGACCTTCTCTCCGGCCAGCACTACACCGCCGGCAGAATGCCAGGCGGTTGAACAAAGCGTGTCCGCCTCGACCCCCCGGATAAGCTCCGGAGTGTGAACTTTCAGGATCCATTCTTCCTCAATCGGCGGTGATTCATACATAGTAACGTTATCGCGGGCCAAGATATGCTCTATGGCCCCGGGGAAATCCTCCAGCCGGGCGCCTTGGGTAAGATAGCTCTTGCGGCTGAAGCTGGGATGGTAAAATACACCGGTTTTTTTCATAAAACTTTCCTATTCTAGGTAAGCACGAGCCCAAAAAGAGCTCTTTATCACGAAAGCACGAAAATTCGAAAACACGAAAAAAAATATTA
>JABMQM010000001.1 GCA_013203195.1 Desulfobacteraceae bacterium
TATTTTTTCTGGTTGTTACAATGATTCCGTTTTCTGTTGATGCAAAAAACGTCACCCTGAAATTGTCCCATCAATGGCCACAGGATAGCGAGGATTATGTTGTCAAGACTGCAATTCGTTTTGCTGATGAGGTAAATAAACGCAGCAATGGTTCAATCAAGATTAATTTTTACCCCGGCCAAACTCTGGTCAAAGCCAAAGAGCAATTCAAAGCCATGAGAGATGGTATCATAGACTTATCTGTTTATCCTACTATATATGCTGCTGGTGAAATCCCCGAACTCAACATTGTTTTGGTCCCCTGGGCGAACAGTCACGATAATTTTTTTAAATTCGGACATTCCAAGGTGTGGGATTATCTGGAAAAGAAAATGAATAAAATGGGTGTTAAATCTTTATGCTGGATCCAGATAGCTGGTGGTATAGCTTCCAAAAATAAGCTTATAAGAATACCTGAGGATGTGAAAGGTATAAAGATAAGAGCAGGAGGCAAGTACTGTCAGATGGTATATCAAAATGCTGGTGCAGGTCTTGTCAGCATGGCTTCTTCTGAAATTTACACCGGCTTGCAGAGGGGCTTGCTGGATGCTGTTCAGACGTCGTCATCTTCTTTTGGTGCTTTCAAGTTATACGAGGTTTCAAAGTATTATCTGTCGCCGGAGGATTATAGCAATTACTTCACCAGTGAACCCATCTCAATCAGTATGAAGACATGGAAAAAGCTCACTCCGGAACAGCAAAAAATAATGATTGAAGTTGGTAAAGAAATGGAAACTTGGGCTTTGAATGAAGCTAAGGCTGAGGATGTAAGAGTGGCTAAATTTTTTGCAGATAATGGAAGTGTGGTCGAAAAAATGACCGCTGATGACTATGCACAATGGCGCCCATTAATGAAAAAAGTTATGGCAGAGTTTAAGAAGAAAGTACCTAATGGAGAATGGTTGGTAGAGGAGTCCTTAAAGATATATAAATAAAATTATGCAGGAAAACCCCGCCTTAAGGCGGGGGGAGTTTAATTTTGCTATCCACCGTATTATTTATTTTTGCTTATCGTAAGGGATAACAAGTATATGCCTAAAATATTGGAAAACATAAGATCAACAATAAATGGAATGAGTGAATTTTGCGGAAAAACATGTAATATAACAATTTTACTCATCAATATGTTTATCTTCTATGAGGTGATAGCTCGGTATATTTTTAATTCTCCTACTATCTGGGTAACTGAAACCTGTCAGTATTTACTTCCTTTTTTATGCTTTGTGGGGGCCAGTTATTGCTTAAAAAGAAAAGGGCACATCAGAGTTGATTTATTAGTGCGTCTTTTCCGAAAACGCACCCAAAAAATCCTTTATGTGCTGGTTAATTTTGCCGCATTAATATTCTTTATTGTTCTTGGTTGGGAAAGTTACATTTCCTGGCAGGAAGCTTATGATTTAAATTTTACTTCCGGCAGCATATTTGATGTCCCACTATGGATTCCACATATAGTATTTCCCATTGGAATAATATTTCTCTGTTTACAGTTGATTGTTGAAATAAGCGATGGAATTGATGAATATTTTAAGTAAAGGAACTATTGATGAGCCCCATTGAGATAGGCTTTTTAATATTTTTAGGTCTGCTTTGTTTGCTTTTATTAACCGGGATACCTATTGCTTTTGGTTTGGCATTTATGTCGGCAGTTGGAATTTTTATTGTACTTGGCGGAAGTAGTGCATTATCAGTTCTTGCTACAGTCGCTTACTCTGCTGTAAGTGGTTTTGCTCTCACCTGTATCCCCCTGTATATTTTTATGGGCTCGCTTATCACAGTTACCGGCTTGGGTAGCAAGCTATACGGTGGGATGTATAAATGGCTGAGCTGGGTGCCGGGCGGTCTTGCTGTTGCAAGTACTGTCGCTTGCGGAGTTTTCGCCGCTGTTTCAGGCTCAAGTGTTGCCACAGCATCAGTAATGAGTTCTCTGGCATTGCCCGAGATGAAGCAACGGAATTATGAAGATAGCCTGGCTACAGCTTCAATTGCCGCAGGAGGGACTCTCGGAATACTCATTCCACCCAGTATCCCAATGATTGTTTATGGCATAGCAACAAAAACTTCCATAGGAGAGCTCTTTTTAGCTGGAGTTATTCCAGGGATAATGCTTATGAGCTTATTTGTTTGTTATGAAATAATAGCCTCCCTCCGTGGGGCTGCTCCTGTAGAGGAAATTAAATCTTTATGGAAGGAAAAGCTAATTGCCCTATTAGATATTGCACCTTTTCTGTTACTGATAATTTTTATCCTGGGGTCTATTTATGCCGGTATAGCTACTCCAACTGAGGCGGCAGCAGTAGGAGTGGTTGTAACAATGATTCTTGGTCTGGCTTACCGCAAGCTAAACATTCAGAAGATATGGGTTGCTCTCGAAGTTTCCACGCGCACTACTGCCATGCTTCTAATGATTATTATGGGAGCCATGCTTTTCGGTTATCTTCTTGCTGCGATTGATTTTCCACAGAGTCTTGTAACCTTAGCAAATGAAATGGAGATCTCGCGATGGTGGATACTTATTGCTATAAATATTATTTTTATAATTCTGGGATGTTTTATGGAAACGATTTCAATTATAGTAATTTGCGCGCCCATAGTTGTACCCATTATAATACAACTTGGATGGGATCCGGTATGGTTTGGAGTGATAATGACTATTAATATGGAAATGGCGCTTATTACACCACCAGTCGGTCTAAATCTCTTTGTTGTTAAAGATGTGGCTAAGGATGTTGAATTAAAAACAATAATTAAAGGAGTTGTGCCTTTTATAATAATAATGGCTATTGCTATAGTATTAGTTACATTATTACCTGAACTTGCACTCTGGCTTCCAGACAGAATGAAATAAGATTCCGGGATTGAAATGAGCACAAAATAAAAAATTAAGGGGGGGACTATGAGAATAAAGTTTTTTTTAACCAAAATAGGGATAGATGGACATGACAGGGGAGTAAAAGCAATAACGTTTGGACTAAGAAATGCCGGCATGGAGGTTATATATACGGGTCCTTGGCAGACAGTTTCCGCTGTTGTAAATACTGCCATTCAAGAGGATCCGGATATAATTGGCGTGAGCACACTTGGCGGTGATTACATTCTTATGCCGGAACTTTTAAATCAACTAAGTGAAAAAGAAGTTAATATTCCCGTCGTTATTGGAGGAATAATTCCGGGTGACGTGGAAAAAGAAATGAGAAAATACGGTGTCGCTGATGTTTTTCATCCAGGGACACCTATCGAAGAAATTGTGCAGCGAATTGAAAAGACCGTGAAAAACAATAAACTAATAAAAAAATAAAAGAGAAGGTTGTTTGAATTGAAAGGAAAAAAGATGGATAAATATAATCAAGCAAAAGAAAAATGGCAGGAAGATTATCAAAAATTTTTATCAAAAATACCGGAAAGAAAAAAATCGTTTAAGATTTTGTCTGGAATAAAAGTTGATCCTCTGTATATGCCTGAAAAGGTAAAGGATGATAATGGATTTATGAAAAACATATCATTCCCGGGTCAATATCCGTATACCAGGGGTATCTATCCAAGTATGTATCGTAATCGTCTATGGACGAAAAGACAGCTTGTGGGTTTTGGAGGTCCTGAGAACCTGAACGAAAGGACAAAGTTGCTTCTTAAAGCCGGGCAGACCGGCACAAATGTAACTGGATCGAGCGTTTCCATGCGTGGATATGATACCGACCAAATGGCTGATGAACTGCATAAGGACTATGTCGGTTTATACGGGACTCCCTTGGACAGTGTGTTGGATATTGAAATCGCCTTGAAAGAGATTCCTATTGATCGAATCAGCTCAAATTATAGTGACCAGGGCCCTTTTGTGTCTACAGCATTGCATTTTTCTGAAGCTATGAAACGTGGATTAAAAGTGAGTTCACTTATGGGTACTACAAGTCATGCTGATTGTCTATCTCACTGGAGTAGTTGTCATAATTATATTTTATTTCCACTGGAAGCTCATATGAAAATATCAGTTGATCTTATTAAATGGTGCTCCGAGAACACAAAAAAATGGCATTCGTTAACTATTACCGGACAGCATCATTCACAAAATGGAGCTACACCGGTGCAGGAGGTTGCTTTTACGCTTGCCGCAGGCATAGCATACTCCGAAGCGTGCATTAAGGCAGGGCTTGATATTGATGACTTCGCCCCGCGAATCAGTGCTTTTTTTGATGGACACATAAATCTATTTGAAATGGCGGCTAAACTTCGTGCTGCACGCAGAGTATGGGCTAAAATTATGAAAGAAAGATTTGGCGCTAAAAATCCGAACTCTTATAAACTTCCTATGCATACACAAACTTCAGGGGTTGAACTCACAAGGCAAATACCTTATCTGAATATTGCCAGAGTAGCGATTCAAGCTCTTGGAGCTGTATTGGGAGGATGTAACTCCCTGCATGCCGATTCGTGGGATGAAGCTATTAATATACCTAGTGAAGAAGCTGCTTTGATAGCTTTGATGACACAACATGTCATTAGTGAAGAGTCAGGGGTTGCTGATGTGATAGATCCTCTTGGTGGTTCATATTACTTAGAATTTTTGACGGATAGGATGGAAGATGAAATCACAAAAATTATTGAAACCATTGATTCTACGGGAGGTATGCTAGAGGCCACGAAAAAGGGATGGGTTTTTGAACAACTCACAAGATCAGCCAATGAGCAGATGAGTGCGATTGACAAAAAAGAAAAGATTATGGTTGGCGTTAATGAGTATATTCAACCTGGAGAGGGAAAATTTGACAAGCCGGAAATAGATGTCGCGGCTGTCGAAAGACAGATTGAGAGAACAAGGCGCCTGAAAAAAGAACGTGATCAGCAAAAAGTAATGAAAGCTATTGATAAATTAAAACGGGTTGCAGAAGGTGAAAAAGGAAGCATCTTCCAAGAAGTTATGAATTCTGTTCGATCAAATTGCACCCGCGGTGAGATTGTTAGGTGTTTGCAAGATATTTTTGGCAAACCCAACCCTCCGTGTACTTTTTAGATGAAATAAATAGACTAGATAAACATATGTGAAAATAAAGTTAAAATAAATATATTGGGAGGTAGTAGTATGGAAGAAAAAGAAATAAAATGCCCTTGGTGTGAGGATACAATGACGCCTATCGTGAGGCAGGACAGTGGCAAATTTGGGAACATAAATGAGAGAAGGTGTTCAAAATGCGATAAAATACTTGGTGCATATCTTGTAGAAGAGGGGGATTTTTTCCCTAAAATAAAAAGGTTTGCAAATAAATAGTTATAAATTTAATTTAAATTAATAAGGAGTATAGTTTATGGCAGACAATACTGAAAAGCAAATAGCTCAGATATCTGAAAATGTGCTCACCGATGAAAATTTGACAGAATGGAAAAAAAGAGTAGGGCTTGAGTTCAGGATAGGCAATATATTTAATCAGACAGCATCTTATGAAGCCATAAGGAACTTTTCTTATGGAATTGGTGATTCCAATCCCTTGCATTCAGACATTAATTACGCAACAGGCACAAACTATGGAGCATTAATTGCCTCTCCTGCATGGACGGCGAGTGTGTTTCCGCATTGGGTGCTTCAGGGTTTACCGGGTATACATGCGGACCATTCAGCATCAGACTGGGAATTTATCAGACCGATATATATAAATGATAAGATAACACCAAAGAGCTATTTTGTTGGCTTTGATGTAAAACAGAGTAAGTTTGCAGGAAAAACAGCTTTTGAGTATCAGCGGTTTGAATACTGGAACCAGCGCAACGAGTTGGTAAGCCGGGGACATTGTATGCTGGTAAGATACGAACGGCAGACTGCCAAGGAAATGACAGAGAAGGGTGAAGGTAAATATGATCACATTAAGGTGCCGCATCCTTGGACAAATGAAGAGCTTGAAGCGATCGATCAGGAGGTTTTAGCTGAGGAAATTAGAGGATCAGAACCCAGATATTGGGAGGATGTTCAGGTTGGTGATGAATTAGCGAAATTAGTTAAGGGTCCTTTTGGAGTGACAGATATGATTGCATACACTGTCGGTGCGGCTCCCGTGCAGGTGGCAGCTCACGGTGTGCAATTAAAACTATATAAAAATCATCCGGCGTGGGGATATAGAGATCCGGTAACACGCGCATGGGAACCGGTTTATAGCGTGCATTATTCTGTTGCTGCAGCTCGTGGAGTCGGGGCAATTTACGCATATGATGCGGGGGTACAGAGGCATTCCTGGCTGGTTAATTTTCTCACAAATTGGATGGGTGACCATGCATGGGTGAAAAAATGTAATGCTCAATACCGTCAGTTTGTCTATCTTTCCGATGTGATCTGGTTTAAGGGCAACGTCACAAAGAAATATATTGATGAAAATGACGAACACTGTGTGGATATTGAAACACATGGAATCAATCAGAGGGATGAAGATACGATGCCCGGCTTTGCAACTGTAATTCTTCCGTCCAAAGAGAAGGGGACTTCTCCGATTGATAAGAGGTTGCCTGCGAAAGAGTATAGAGGAACCGGCAAAGGGGTTTATTTTTAATAGTGAAAGGATATAAGCGATGGCTCTTGATTATAAAACGTATGAAGAAGCAAAAAAAAGGTTTACATGGAGTGAAAGGTGGGAGGTCTTTGATAAGTCCCGTGAAAATCTGAACATAGCCTATGAATGCATTGATCGCCATCCAGCAGAAAAAACGGCAATTAGATTAAAGTTTGCTGACGGACAACGAGAAGAATACACATTCGGAGAATTGTCTCAGTGGACATCTCAGTTTGCTAATATGTTGGAAAGCCGGGGTATAAATCCCGGAGATCGGGTTGGAATAGTGCTTGAGCCTTCTTTGCCGTATTATGTCAGTTTTTATGGGGTTTTAAAAAGAGGAGCAGTGGCAGTACCTTGCTATTTCCTGCTTGGTTATGAAGGGCTTTCTTATCGTCTTAAAGATTCAGAAGCAAAAATGGTAATAATCAGTAAAGAAAGGGAAGATCGGATGCCTTCCGATCTTAATGTAGAGGTGCTTTTTGCTGAAGATATTTTAGATTTAATTGAAAAAGAAGAGACTAATTATGAGACTATCACCTCTGCTGATACTCCCTCAGTTATACAATACTCCAGCGGCACAACAGGTCTTCCAAAGCCTGTTCTATATAAACATGGTGCAGTTTCTGTAACCGCTGTATATGTAAAGTTTTGGCTTGGTCTTCAAGATGGTGACAGATACATGTGCACCTCTTCTCCAGCATGGGGGCATGGTATATGGTATGGAGCTGTAGGGCCGCTGATCTTTGGAAACGGGATAGGCGCATACTCGGGGAGATTTGATCCTGAAGTTTTCATTCAGGCACTTGAAGAGTTTAAAATTACTGTTGTATCGGCCATCCCTAGGGTTTATAGCATGATGATAAATTGTGGAAAGCTGGATCCCCTGAAACTTAAATTAAGACGTTTGACCTATTCCGGCGCAGCAATAGATGATGCTGTTCAGGAATATTTGCAGGAGAATTTTGGCTTTTTAGCCAGTTCCAACTATGGCAACACTGAAGTTGGTCCTATTGTGATAGACTTTGCTTTTGATGATTATAAAGGTAGGATCGGAAGCTGCGGGAAAGCGATGTTTGGAACAACAGTAGTTTCGGTGGACGAAAACGGGGATGAGTTGTCACCGAGACAGACAGGTGAACTATCCGTGTTGCGCAAGGGTAAAATGAATTCGGTAGGTGATTCGGGATATGTGGATGAGCAAGGTTATGTCTGGTCTTTAGGGAGAAGCGATGATGTAATAAAATCATCAGGATTCAGGATCGGTCCTTTTGAAATAGAATCTGTTCTTGCGAATCACCCAGCGGTTGAGGAGGCTGCCGTGGTTGGCAGCCCGGATAAAGATAGAGGAGAAATAGTAAAGGCTTTTATTGTATCAAACAGTCAGCCCACGGAAGAGTTGACAAAAGAAATACAGGAATTTGTCAAAAAGCGTCTTAGTATGCATGAATATCCAAAAGAAATAGAATACGTAGATGAGCTTCCAAGAACACCGGATGGAAAGTTGAAAAGGAAAGTGTTAAAGAAACGTGAGCAAGAACTAAAAGGCCTCAATTGAGTTTATCATGACTTGAAAGGAAAATGTTATGGGTTATAAAACAATCGTAGTTGAAAAAAAAAACCATGTCGGGATTTTAACACTTAACAGGCCTGAAAAACTTAATACTTTGAACTTTCAGCTTTATAAGGAAATTGTATCCGGTCTGCTAACGCTTGAACATGATGATGAGGTGCATGTTATTGTCATTAAAGCCAATGGCCGGGCGTTTTGTGCCGGCGGAGATATATCGGAACCGACTTCTAGTCCCTTTGAGAGGCATCAGGACAAAAGGTTTGCCAGGCTGTCAATGGCAATTGCTAACATGCACAAACCCGTAATTGCTGCTGTACATGGCGCTGCTACTGCCGGAGGCTGTGGTCTGGCGTTGTCCTGTGATTTGGTGATCGCTTCTGAAGATGCAAAATTTGGAGTTACGGCTATCAATGCAGGGTTGTTTTGTTTCGGGCCGGCAGTTCCTTTGAGCCGTTCTGTTGGGAGAAAAAAAAGCCTAGAACTTTTGCTCACTGGAGATATAATCAAGTCAGAAGAAGCTTTTAGAATAGGAATGGTTAATCAAATAGTTCCTCAAGAAAAGCTCCATGAAACAGCGATGGAACTGGCAGAAAAACTGGCAGTTAAAAGCCCGGCTGCACTTCAGATGGGTAAAGAAAGCTTCTATGCAATGGCAGATATGGAATACGAAAAGGCTCTTGACTATTCAGAGAAAATGATAGCAATCCTTTCTAGTACAGAAGATGCCGAGGAAGGTATAAACGCCTTTCTTGAGAAACGAAAACCTCAGTGGAAAAAACGATAGTTGTTTCGCTTTCTCTATATTTTAAGATATATGGGGGTTTAAATATGGTTTCACCTGCTTTAGAACATAGAATACGTGCAAAAAGATTATTGACCAGAGTTACTTCACCGCAAGAAGCGGCACGGTTAGTTGAAGACGGAATGGCTGTAGGTATTGGAACAGGAATTTCCAGTGCATGTCCCAAAACGTTTTTTACTGCATTGGCTAATGAATTTAAGGGAAAAGGAAAGATAAAGCTGTTTACCGGAGGTCCGGTGCCTGATGAGGTAGATGGGCTTCTTGTTGAGGCTGACATTGTTGAAAGAAGATTTGGACAGTTTAAGAATCCACTTCTTTTAAAGGCAGCCAACGACCGGAGCATCCCGGTTGTAGAAGAAAGAACCGGCATTTTACCCCATCAAGTTAGGGACGGGCGCTTCGGAAAGATCGATATAGCAGTTATTCAGGCTACAGCTATTACCGAACAAGGCCACATTATTCCAACAACAAGTTGCTTAGATGCACCCAGTTATACAGTTTTGGCTAACCGGGTGATAGTAGAAATAAATCCCAATATCCCTGAAGAAATAGAGGGTATACATGATATATATATTCCGGAGGTGGCACCCGATAGAAAGCCCATACCAATTGTACACGCTGGTGACCGTATCGGCACTCCCTATATACCGGTTGATCCTGATAAAATAGTAGCCATAATAGAATCGAATATTCCGGATAACCCACCGCCTCGACCTCCTATCAACGAGACCAGCCAAAAAGTAGCCGAATATTTGTTGGAGTTTTTTACTAACGAGGTTAAACGCGGTAGGTTACCTACCAGCCTATTACCACTTCAATTCGGGATAGGAACTATTCCTGAAGCCATAGCTGAAGCACTATGTGAAAGCGTTTTTAATGACATAGAAATCTTCTCTGGGGCAGTTGGTGATGGAGGGCTGGACTTGATAGATGCCGGTAAGGTGAAGGCATTATCCGTTGCCGCCTTGTATCTTTCTGAAGGTGGTTTTGATAGATTTTATAAGGACATATCAAGGTATAAATCCAAAATAATTCTCAGACCAGTAGTCATCGCTGATTGCCCCGAACTGATTGCCCGTTTGGGTTGCATCGCAATAAATGGTGCCATCGAGGTAGATATCTATGGTCACGTGAATTCAAGCCATATACAGGGAACCAGGATAATAAGCGGAGTCGGTGGATCATGTGATTTCCTATGGAACGCATATCTGTCCATAGTTGTACTTCCCTCTGTTGCCAGAAAAGGTGTTATCTCAAGCATTGTACCTATGGTCACACACGTTGACCATCCGGAGCACGCCATAGACTTGATAATTACCGAGCAAGGATATGCTGATCTTAGAGGACTTTCACCTGTGGAGAGAGCGAAGAAAATAATAGATAAATGTGCTCATCCCTCTTACAAAGATATATTAAGGGAATACTTGCAGGAAGCTATCGAAAATAGGGGTGGACATGAACCACACATTCTTGAAAAGGCCTTTAATTTGCATATAGCGTACTTAAAAAATGGAACGATGAGGTCATAGTAATTTATTATTTGCTTTAAAAATTAGCAGCGCCACGCTGATTATATTACTTCCCTCCATCTCTGAAGGGGGGATTTTTTTGTGGAATTATATTTTGTTTAAACGCTACTTTTTTACATCTCAACGAATAAAGATAGATTTAACAAGACTTTTTTCAGAGAAAATTTCTATTTTACGAATTGTAAAATTAAAAATTAAAGCCTTTATTTTGAGAAGAGGAGTTGTAATGCACAATCTTTTGGAAATGGCTCTTAAAGGAGATATAAAGTCAGCGGCAAAAATTATTACCAAGATTGAGGATGATCTTGAAGGCACCGAAGAAATTTTAAAGGAAATTCTCCTTCATACGGGAAGAGCTCACCTTATCGGAATTACAGGCCCGCCTGGGGTGGGGAAAAGCACAATGGCTTCCAGGTTGATTGAGGCTTATAGGAAAAAGAATCAAAAAGTTGGTGTCATCGCAGTAGATCCTTCCAGCCCTTTTACCGGCGGCGCTGTTCTGGGTGACCGAATCAGAATGCAAGAACATGGAAATGACGCTGAAGGTGTGTTTATTCGCAGCATGGCTACGAGAGGAAATTTAGGCGGTCTTTCAAGGGCTACACAAAACGTAGCCTATTTGATGGATGCAATGGGAATGGAGGTAATAATTATAGAAACAGTAGGTACAGGCCAAGCCGAAGTAGAGATCATCAAGGTTTCCCACACCACAATAGTCATGTTGAGCCCGGGAATGGGTGATGCTATTCAGGCATTAAAGAGCGGAATATTAGAAATCGCGGATATTTTCGTGATTAATAAGGCTGACCTTGAAGGGGCTGATGATACACTAAGGGATATACATTATATGTTAGGCCTTAATGCAGATGGAAGGGATTGGGAACCTGAAGTTTTCAAGACAGTGGCTACGAATAAAGAAGGAATTAATAAATTAGTGGAAGGACTGGAAAAACATAAACAATATTTGATAGACTCTGATTCTTTTATGCTACCACCAAAGAGAAGGTATATAAAGTGACCGATTAACCTGATGATTTCGTGCTCTTCAACAACATGACCGATAATGTTTACAGTCTTATCGCTTCAATTTACTTCCGTAAATAAAAGAGATATAGAAAACGTTTCCTGAACCTTATAACAATTGCAAATACGGAGGCAGAAATAAATATGGAAATTAAGACCTACGGAGTAGTTGGCGCTGGTATTATGGGAAGCGGTATTGCCCAGGTAGCAGCTTCGAATGGTTTGAATGTTATAATATCAGATATATCTAGTGATTTCCTGGAAAAAGGTATAAATTTAATTTCCGGAAGTTTGGATCGTCTCATTAAAAAAAAGAAGCTAAGTGTAGAAGAAAAACAGATCATATTAAAAAAGATTCAAACAACCACGAATCTCAAGGATTTTAAAGAAGCTGATTTTATTGTTGAGGCGGCAACTGAAAACGAAAAAATTAAGCTTGATATTTTCAGACAGCTTGATGAAATCTGCCGTCCGGAAGTTATTCTTTCCTCAAATACTTCATCGATATCATTGACTAAAATAGGATGTGTCACCAGACGGCCCGAAAAGACAATCGGGCAGCATTTCATGAACCCCGTCCCGGTTATCCAGCTAGTTGAAATCATCCGGGGTCTGGAAACATCAAATGATACATTTAACATAACAATGGAATTGACTAAAAAAATGGGGAAAACACCAATTGAAGCTAATGATTCCCCGGGTTTTATAACTAACCGAATACTTTGTCCAATGATAAATGAAGCAGTTTTTGCTTTATGGGAAGGAGTTGGAACAAAGGAGGCGATCGATGAGATAGCAACTCTGGGATTCAATCATCCAATAGGCCCTCTGGCACTGGCCGATCTTATTGGTCTCGATACTTTGCTGGCAATTATGGAAGTGCTACATAAAGAACGCGGCGAATCCAAGTACCGGCCATGTTCATTGTTGAAGAAATATGTTGAAGCTGGTTGGCTGGGCAGGAAGACAGGTAAAGGATTTTATGATTATAATAAATAACATGATCCCTTAATTGGAGGACATATGATAAATGAAGTGATAATAGCGAGTGCCTGTAGAACCCCAATAGGTTCTTTTCTGGGGACTCTTAGCAATACTGATGTTAAAGATCTTGGCCGTATAGCCGGAAAAGAAGCAATAAAGCGAGCAAATATTTCAATTGATCAGATAGATGAAATTGTTTGCGGTAATGTCATCCAGGCAGGCCTGGGAGGAAATATAGGACGACAGATTCAGGGAGAGATCGGGATTCCATGGAATGCTACGGCATGTACAATAAACCAGTTATGCCCGTCTTCAATGCGTGCTTTTGAAATTGGATGCCTGAGTATCATGCATGGCAAGACTGAAATATGCCTTGTTGTTGGAGTTGAAAACATGAGTATGGCACCTTATCTGTTGTCGAAAGGCAGGACAGGCTACAGGATGGGACACGATACTATTGAAGATGCAATGCTAATTGATGGGCTGGTTTGTTCTATTGAAAAATACCACATGGGAATAACTGCTGAAAATGTTGCAGAAAAGTATAATATCTCAAGGGAAGAACAGGATAAAATCGCTGTTTTAAGCCATGATCGTGCTGTGAATGCTATAAAAGAAGGGAAATTCAAAGATGAAATTGTTCCTGTAAATGTTCAACATAGAAAGCAGACAAAAATATTTGATACGGATGAACATCCACGTGAGGGAACAACTATGGAAACCTTCGCGAAACTTCGTCCTGTATTTAAAAAAGACGGCACAGTAACTGCTGGAAATGCTTCAGGGATAAACGACGGCGCATCTGCAGTAATCATTATGTCCTCTGAAAAAGCTAAAGAAATGGGCATTAAACCACTGGCCAAAGTTGTAACGACAACATGCGCGGGGGTTGATCCTGCTGTTATGGGACTTGGTCCTGCCAAAGCCATTCCAAAAGCACTAAAAGAAGCAAGTCTTAATTTTAATGATATTGAATATTGGGAGATTAATGAAGCTTTTGCGGCTCAATTTATTGGTGTCGAGCGAATGTTAATAGAAGAACAAGGCTTTAGCTTTGATATGGATATAGTAAATAGAAATGGCTCCGGCATATCTCTCGGACATCCTATTGGATGCACAGGATTAAGAATTATTGTTTCATTGGTTTACGAAATGCAGAAAATGGGCGTTCATTTGGGATGTGCTTCTCTTTGTGCAGGCGGAGGGCCTGCAATGGCAACAATAATATCAAGGGAGTAATGATATTATGGACAAGAAAGGATTCATTCAGATCTATACCGGTGACGGAAAGGGTAAAACAACAGCAGCCTTAGGCCTGGCCATCCGGGCTGCCGGGCATGGCATGAAAACATACATAGGCCAGTTCATGAAAGGTCAGCATTATGGGGAAATGACGGCGCTGTTTGATGACCCTTGCATCACAATTGAGCAGTATGGGGATATAAAGTGCATCCGTCGTGAACAAGTAACGCAAAAGCATATAGACCAAGCTCATATCGGTCTTAAATCGGCTCGTAAAGCCATGCTTTCAAAGCAATATGACATCGTTATACTTGATGAGATTAATATAGCGATCTGGTTTAATTTGATTACAACAGAGGAGGTTCTGGCTTTCCTGAATGACCGTCATGAAAATGTGGAAGTTATCCTTACCGGCCGTAAGGCACCAAATGAGTTAATTGAATATGCAGACCTAGTAACCGAGATGAATGAAGTTAAGCATTATTTTAACAGGGGCGTCAAGGCGCGAAACGGAATTGAGCGATAGACAACCCCGGTTTGAAAAGATTTATATCTTTTCGGACATGAAAAAGGCGAATTTACCTGTGCCATCAAGCAGAAGCTGGGGAAATTCAAAATAGCCAACACCAGAGTCCAGAACTCGGCTTACAGGTTTACTTGGTCAGTTTTTTTGAATCCGGACAGAAATAATGAAGAAAACAGCAATCATCGTTGTGGATATGCTCAAGGATACCCTGGATGTCGGCTCTTCATTCAGCATAGAAGAAGGCAGAAAGATTATCCCGAACATTCAGCACTTACTGGCGGTGGCCAGAGGGAATAGCCTGCCCGTAATCTTCGCCAATGATAGCTTTTTGCCGGATGATTTCCTGTTTCGGGAAACTGGACGCACACCTCATTCCATAATGGGAACCGAGGGCGCGACGGTCATTTCAGAGTTTGGGCCATCAGAAACAGATATCATACTTCAGAAAAGGCGCATGAGCGCCTTCTTTGGCACCAATTTGGATGTAACACTCCGGGAAATGAAAGTGGATACTATAGCAGTAGCAGGAATAAGCACGCCGGTTTGTGTGCTGAGCACCTTGCTGGATGGCATAGCCCACGATTTCAGGGTAATCATGTTGGAGGATTGCTGTGCTGCCTATAGAAGGCAAGACCATGAGTCAATTGTCAAGGTATATGGGAGAGGCGCAATGTATCCCCTCTTGCAAGCGATGCCTTTGGTAGAGTTTCTATCCACTCTTACCCCCAACAGGCTGATAGGGCAATAATCCCCCGGCCCGGTGCTTGATTCGTGGAAAATGAATTTTTATCCTAACCGCCTCCAGCCGTTCGCACTTCTTTAAAGAGCAAGATAGATGGTGGAATTATGGTAGTAAAATCAAACCAGGGAGGAATTGGCGATATTATTGAAGGTATCAGGGACGGGCTTCTTTTCATTCCGTTGTACTTGCCTATAGCCCTGGCATACGCCGTTCTTGCCAAAATAGCCGGGCTCAGCTCACTTGAAACCGTGTTGTGGTCGGCCGCCGTCTTTGCCGGTATGTCCCAGTTGGCTTCCTTGAACATCCTCATGTTGGGAGGGGGCTTCTTTGAGGTGATGATAACCACTCTCTTGGTAAACTTGCGCCACGGGTTCATCTCTCTGAGTCTTGCTCCATATTCACGCGGTTTAAGCCGGAAGCTGTTACCCATTATCGGCTTCACTATAGCCACTCCCTCAATTGGGCAGATACCGGCGAGAACAGAAAAAGAAGGCTCAATTAAAGCTTATTGGCTGTCAACACAGATATGTCAGTACACTCAGTTTGTCCTGTTCACCCTGCTTGGTATCTGGTTGGGGCGAATGGTGCCCCCGGATTGGAAGGGAGTGGTTTCTTTTGCCGCACCGGCCTCCTATATTGGTTTAACAATGCCTCTCCTCGTCAGCAAACCCAAGGCAGGTCTTGTGGTCGCCTTGACTGCCAGTGTAACTGGTCTGGGTTTATGTTTTAGCATGAACCCCGGTTTAGCCGTTATAATAGCCGCGACGATCGGCGCTTCGGTCGGGCTGTTTATAAAGGAGCGGGATAATGTCTAACGTGTTTGCCATTATCATCGGTGCGGCTGTGCTTACCTTCTTAATCCGCTATTTACCACTGTCAATACTTCATGAGAGAAGGCTGCCAATGTTGGTGGAGAAGTTTCTGTCTTATACTCCCCTGGGTGTGCTGGCGGCACTCGCTACCCAGTCCGTTTTCTGGAAGGAAGGGCATTTTTATTCGGGCCTGCCCAATTTTTATCTGCTTGGCGCGATAGTGAGCGTTGCTTTAGGAGTAGCTACCAGGAAATTGGGCATTGTGGTTATTGGCGGGATAGGTACGGTGGCTCTGGCTACTTTTATTGCCAGATTACTCGTTTGAGGCTATGGCGCTATAATGTTGCCGCCTGCAACCAGGATGATCGCTTGTTGGCGTTCATCGCCTGTCATGCGCTTTCGCTTGAGTTCCATCACGTCACCTCTGCTAAATAATCACTTATGGATAATCTAATTGTTTTGGCATATTTAAGACTTAATATTAAGAATGATTCGGCTTCCAAAACGACTTATAATATCTTATTGTTGATCATACGAGGATAGTCTTATTAAGTATTAAACCAAGTTGAGGTTTTTTATGTTTTATGATATTTATTTTGTCGGTTAGAGCTATAAAGCCTAATTGTATAAGTGATTGTTTACTTGTTAATTGAGCAAATTAGAGGAAGTGAAGCTGTTTCGCTTTATTCCAGGGTCGGTAGCGTCTATCCGTATTTACATGCTGTCGGAGTAGGAAAAGTCTATCTGGCCAACATGGAGCTTGAAAAAAGACATAGAGCATTAGATAAAACAGGCCTCCCGTCAGTAACTGAAAGAACCATAACAGATTTGAATAAGCTTGAAGCGGAACTCACAAAAGTAAAAGAAAATGGTTATGCATTCGAAGATCAAGAGTTGAGAAAAGGCGTAAGAAGAGTTGCAGCACCCACATATAATAGTCGTAGTGAGTTGGTCGGCTGCATTGGAATAGCTGCAACAATTTTCAGCTTCAGCATAAAAGACAAAAAGAAATTGGGAAATATGGCTGTAGAGACAGCCAAAAAGGTATCTGCCGAATTTGGATATAAAGCATTTAAAGGAAGTAATGCCCGTGCAAAAACTTAATACCAGGCATGTTGATTATATCATCTCTCTGATGAACCAAAGTCCTTATTTCAACCTCCTGTCCATTGTCGTAAAAGACTTGGGTTTTGGTTATTCTCTGTTGGAGGTCGATATTGAAAACAGGCATTTAAATCCATTTGGAGGTGTTCACGGAGGGGTCTATTCCTCGGTGATCGATACAGCCGCTTACTGGGCGGCTTATTGTGAACTGGATGAAAATGCCGGATTGATATCGCTTGACCTGAACGTTAATTTTTTGGCACCTGTAAAAAACGGCAAATTGATCGTCAAAGGGCAACGCATCAAAATCGGTAAAACCCTTTGCATCGCTGAAGCTACTGCTTTCGATCAAGAAAACAAAATGGTTGCTCACGGCACATCCAAAATGATGGTGACCCAAAATCTTCAAACAATCACTCAGGCCGTCGCCTCAGCAGGACTCACATCCTTGCCGGGCAAATTCATTTGAGAAGACTCTAAATTGATGCTTTCATAAAAAACCGAATTCATAATATCAAAGACAAGGAGACCTTTATGGAAAAATATTTTTATCCGGAATCCACTGTAGTTGTCGGTGTTTCTGAATCTGAGGACAACCTCGGTCAAGACATCATCTCAAACCTGGTTAATTTTGGTTATAGTGGGAAAATCTATGCTGTGGGGCCAAAGGGCGGCAGTATAATGGGGCACAAAATTTATACGTCTGTCCTTGATGTTCCAGCCGCGGCGGATCTTGCTGTTATTTTGACCCCGGCGCGTTTCATCCCTGAAATTATGACCCAGTGTGGGAAAAAGGGGATCAAACATGCGGTGATTGAGTCAGCCGGCTTCAGGGAGATGGGGAAAGAAGGATACAGAGTTGAAAAAGATTTACTCGCTGCAAGCAAGCGTTTTGGCATCAGATTCATTGGGCCTAATTGTGTAGGATTGATTAATACTTTAAACGGCCTCTATGTTCCTTTTATAGAATTACCTTCTGAATTTAAAAAAGGAAATGTTAGCGTGATGTCTCAAAGCGGAGGGATAGGGCTCTCTCTTGCTGAAAGACTCAACAATCCAGGATTAGGGCTTAGCAAATTTGTGAGCATGGGAAATAAGCTTAATATGGATGAAGCCGACATTCTTGCCTATTTAATAAAAGATCCGCATACGGCGGTGATTTATTGTTATCTTGAAGATTTTAAGAGAGGAAGAGATTTTGCGGATATAGCACTTCGAAGCAGCAAACCTATTATTCTTCATAAATCGAATACAAACCCTTTAAGCCATACCATTGCCAGGTCCCATACGGCGGCTCTGGCCGTGGATGATAAAATTGTTGATGTGGTGTGCACGCATGCGGGTGTTGTGAGGGTCCAGTCTATAGAAGAGGCGATTTTTGCCATTAAAGGAATTTCCATGCCCCTTCTATATGGAAAAAACCTGGCCATACTTTCCAGATCCGGCGGCCATTCAGTGGTTGCTGCGGATATGTGTGCAACATACGGCTTTAATTTACCGCAATTACATCCAGGTATTTTGGAAGAGGCCAAAAGTCATTTTCGTGCCGGAGTTATCAATATCGGAAACCCTTTGGATCTTGGGGATATATTTGATCTTCACATCTATTCCCAAATCGCAGAAAAAATTCTACAACAACACGATATCCACGGGATTGTTTACATCCATGTTTCCCAGATGGTGATAGAAAACGAAGATTCCATACAATTGATGAAAAAGCTTACCGAACTCTCCCTCAAGTACGATAAGCCCATTGCTATTGTCGCAGAGGTTCCACTTTCTTTTCAGCAGATGTTGATGGAGAAAATAACCCATTCTTTCTTTATGGATCCCGTCGAAGCATTCAGGGCTCTGGCATTGCAATATCGATATGCATCATTCCGGCAAAAAAAAAGCCATACGGTTAAAGAAGTTGCTTTCCCTTTACAAGACAACGCCAAAATATGGATAGAAGAAATTCAGCAAAAAGGTCGACAGCCTTTGCTTCACGAGGCGTTAGATCTTTTGGATAGGCTGGGTATTCCAACGGCTACGTGGCGCATGGTCACCTCCTTTTCCGAGGCTCGCAAAGCGGCCAATGAGATGGGTTATCCGGTTGTCATCAAGGCTGTAGCACCCTCCCTTTTACATAAAAGCGATCAAGGCGGTATCGCAATAAATGTCAGGAATTCCGAATCTCTGGAGAAGCAATGGGAAGAAATCCACTCTCGTTTTAAAGACATAATCGGGATTGTGCTCCAAAAAATGATTTTCGCTTCCCGAGAAATCATCGTAGGGGCAAAGAGAGACCCGTCTTTTGGTCCGGTGGTATTGGTGGGCATGGGAGGAATCATGGTGGAAGTGATGCAGGATGTGAGTATGCGCCTTGCTCCTGTCAGCGAAGATGAGGCCAATGAAATGATTGATCAGCTTCAAGGTGCAAAAGTTCTAGGGCCTTTCCGTGGAATGAAAGCCGCTGATCGACGTGCAGCGGTCCAGTGCCTGGTTGAAGTTTCACACTTAATGCATCACATACCTGAAATTCAGGAAATCGATGTCAATCCATTGATCCTTTCTGATGATGGAAATGATGGAATGGCATTGGACGCACAAATAATATGTTCAAACGTAACATCTCAATAAATTCTAAGATAAAGGTCCCCGGTTAATCTTATTTGCGAGTTCTTGCCGAGCTAAACGAAATTATCCGACGGCTGCAACAAAACGTTATTTTGAAAATCACTATAGCAACACGGAGTGAATTCAAATATATATTTGCTCAAATTCAGCACGTTGACAATGGAAATCTTTTAATCGGCAAATTTATGTTTTTGCGGCATCAATTTTTGTGTTATAGATCGATAGCTGTAATTTGTTTTTGCATAAGTGGTATTGAGGAAAGGATTATGCGTATCGGTATGGGATATGATATTCATCGCCTGGTTGCGGGCCGCAAACTTGTTCTGGGCGGAGTAGTCATTCCTTTTGAAAAAGGGCTCTGGGGGCATTCAGATGCAGATGTGCTCGTACATGCGGTCATTGACGCTCTTTTGGGTGCAGCCGGCTTAGGTGATATCGGCCAGCGTTTTCCGGATACGGACCCGGAATTTAAAGACATTTCAAGTTTGAAATTACTGTCCAAAACGTATGAAATGATCAGCAGCAAGGGTTTGACAGTACAAAATATAGATATCACTATTTTTGCCGAAGCTCCTAAGCTTTTGCGCTACAAAACAAAAATGCAAAAAAATATTGCTCAAGCGATTGAAATTGAGCAAGATCGTGTTAATGTTAAAGCGAAGACCTTTGAAGGTCTCGGTATGGTCGGTAAAGGGGAGGGCATGGCTGCGCAATGCGTTGCATTGCTCAAATAACCTTTAAATATTGATCTCGTTACGAATTCAACTAAATTAATAGTACAGGACAAGAAACATGGCGCTTCGCGTTTACAATACATTAGGCAGAGAAAAGCAACTTTTTGAACCCATAGAGCCCGGCAAGGTACAGATGTATGTCTGCGGTCCCACAGTGTATGATTCATGCCATATCGGACATGCACGTTCTGTAGTGGTGTTTGATATTATCGCCCGCTATCTTAGAGCAAAAGGTTTTGAAGTAACCTATGTCAGAAACTTTACGGATGTTGATGATAAAATTATCGATAGAGCCAACCAGCTTGGTATCGATTACCAGGCTGTTGCCGAAAAATATATCAAAGAATTCTATGAAGACATGGACGCGCTTAATACTGAGAGGCCCGACTTTGAACCCAAACCGACGGAACACATCAATCAGATTATTAAATTTATCGAAAGGCTGATTGAAGTGCGCCTTGCTTACCAGATCAACGGAGATGTGTACTACTCTGTCGAGTCCTTCAAGGGCTATGGCAAACTTTCCGGACGAAAGCTCGAAGATATGGAGGCCGGTGCCAGAGTTGATATTGATAAAAGGAAACATAATCCTTTTGATTTTGTTCTATGGAAATCTTCAAAACCCGGGGAACCGTCCTGGGACAGCCCGTGGGGTCAGGGAAGACCTGGATGGCACATTGAGTGTTCAGTCATGAGCAGCGAATACCTGGGAGAAACCTTTGATATTCACGGCGGCGGCAAGGACCTGTGTTTTCCGCATCATGAAAATGAAATCGCCCAGTCAGAAGGTATTTTCGGAAAACCATTTGTTAAGTACTGGATTCACAACGGTTTTGTTAATATCAATCAAGAAAAAATGTCAAAATCCCTGGGCAATTTTATGATGATAAAGGATGTGATCAAAGAATATCATCCTGAAGTTGTGCGTCTTTTTCTGCTTTCCAATCACTACCGCAGTCCCATAGATTTTACCGACTTGGCCATGGATGAAGCCCGTGCGGGGCTTGACAAGATCTATACTATGCTGGAACGCCTTGAACAATGGATTGGTTTGAAATCTACTACCGAGATTGAACCCGGCAATTGTTGGAAGCATTTTTGTGAAGCCATGGATGACGATTTTAATACCGCCCGTGGAATCGGTGTCCTTTTTGATACGGTGCGCAACGCCAATCGCGAGTTGGATAAATACAACGAAAGCTTACCTTTAGCGTTGGAGAAAGAATTACAAGCCGATCATGCCGATATTTTGAGAATTGGCCATATCTTAGGGATCTTAACTGAATCGCCTAAAACCTATTTTGATAAAAAGCGCACCGATGCTCTCAAACAGCAATCCCTCGATCCGGCCGCCATCGATAAAATGGTTCAAGAACGGAATGCAGCCCGAAGATCAAAGGAATGGGAAAAAGCGGACAATATCAGAAATAAGCTCCTAGAAATGAATATAATGATAGAAGACCGGCCGGATGGAACCATCTGGAAAGTTGGTTGA
>JABMQM010000261.1 GCA_013203195.1 Desulfobacteraceae bacterium
ATCTCAAATCCTTTGAGGAACGGCTCGGGACCAAAGTCGACAAAATTATTACCTGGGGGCAACCCGCAAACCCTGATGCGACCAGCCCGTTTTCCATGTTTGTTTTAGGCCTGCGGACGTCTCAGTACTGTAACGGGGTCAGCGAACTGCACGGTGCTACGGCCCGGCGTATGTGGTCGCACGTTTGGCCGGGAAGGCCCGACCCTGAAATTCCCATCAGCCATATTACCAACGGTGTGCATGTCCCTTCATGGATTTCACGCGAGAACGCCCTGCTCTTTGAGCGTTACATCGGCCCGGACTGGAGCCTGCATACCTGGCATGCCAATCTCCTCAAGCGCATTGACGAAATCTACAACGAGGAACTGTGGCGGGCCCGTGAAATGAATCGTTCCCGCCTGATCAGCATCTGCCGCAAACTTATGAAGCAGCAATATGAGCGGCGCAACGCACCCAAAGCAATGGTGGAGGAAGTTGAAACCGTTCTGGATCATGATGCCCTGACCGTCGGTTTTGCCCGTCGCTTCGCCACATACAAGCGGGCGAACCTGATACTGGCAGACCCCGATCGGCTTGAAGCCATGATTAACTCCAAGACGCAGCCGGTTCAGTTTATCTTTGCAGGCAAAGCCCACCCCAAGGATCAGGAGGGCAAAGAGCTGATCCGTCGCCTCATAGAATTTGCCCGACGACCCAGTGTACGCCACAGCATCATTTTTATCGAGAACTACGACCCCCACATTGCGCGGTACCTTTTGCAGGGTGCCGATGTGTGGCTCAACACGCCCCGCAGGCCCTTCGAAGCCTGCGGCACATCCGGCATGAAAGCGGCCCTTAACGGTGTTCTGAATGTCAGCACGCTGGACGGCTGGTGGGCGGAAGGATATTCGGAAGAAGCAGGGTGGTGCATCGGTCGCGGGGAAGAATTTTCCGACCATGCCTACCAGGATTCAGTGGAAAGCCAGGCACTGTATAACGTTCTGGAAAATAATGTCATCCCCTGTTTTTATGAACGCAAAAACGGTGATATTCCCTTAAATTGGCTTGAAATGATGAAAGCATCCATTAAAATGGCCATGCTTGATTTTTGCAGCCACCGCATGGTCCGTGAATATGAAAAACGGTTTTATGCTCCCATAGCACATCGGATGAAAGCCCTGCTTGAAAACGATTTTGCCGAGGCCAAAGCCCAGGCCGTTCGATACCAGAGACTGCGCAGCCTCTGGCAGAACATCAAGATCGAGCCTCCGGTCAGAAGTTCGGACGGACCTTTTAGGGTGGGAGAGACATTTCATGTAACTTCGTTGGTACATCTCGGCGAACTGCGTCCCGAAGAAGTAGAGATCCAGATCTATTACGGCCTTTTGAAAGATGTGGATGCACTGGCGGGGGGACGCAAGGAAATCATGGCCGTGCAGGAGAACCGGGGAAACGGGCAATACCTTTTTGCCTGCACCATCTCCTGCCGAGCGGCGGGTCGATACGGTTTTACATCCCGAGCCGTACCCCGGGGAGATGACCGCATCCGATTCGCTCCCGGATTTATAACCTGGTCCTAACGCGTGGAAGGAGTACCAAAATCATGAGCGATTCCCGGAAAAATCCGCGCATACTGATCGTAACCCCGGAGATAACCTATTTGCCGGACCGTATGGGAGGCTTGGCCTCTTTTTTCACTGCCAAAGCAGGGGGACTGGCCGACGTTTCGGCCGCCCTGATCAGTGCTCTGTTTGAGCAGGGAGCCGATGTCCACGTCGCCCTTCCGGACTATCGTGCCATCTTCAGTAACGGCCTGGCCCCTGTTTTAAAAAGAGAGCTCCGTAGAATCCATCGCAAAATGCCCGATGATCGCATCCACCTGGCGGAAGACCGGGCCTTTTATTACATCAACCGGGTGTATTCTTCCTATGGAGAAGAAAATATTAAACTCGCCCTGGCATTTCAGCGCGAGGTGATCAGTCATATCGTCCCCCAGGTTCAACCGGATCTGATTCATTGTAATGACTGGATGACCGGTTTGATTCCGGCAATGTCCAGACATATGGAAATTCCATGCCTTTTTACCATTCACAATGTGCACACGGTAAAAACAACCTTGGCTTACATTGAGGACAGAGGCATTGATGCCGCCGAGTTTTGGCAAAATATGTATTACGAAAATATGGCGACCAATTATTGGAGCGTGCGGGATACCAACCCTATAGATTTGCTGACCAGCGGAATCTTTGCCGCGCATTTTGTGAATGTTGTCAGCCCGACATTCTTAAAAGAAATCGTCAACGGGCACCATCCTTTTGTCGAGCAGCCCATACAACAGCAACTCACCCATAAATATAATTCCGGCTGTGCCGTTGGGATACTGAATGCACCGGATCCGGCCTTTAATCCTCTTGAAGATGATAATCTCAAACAAAAATACCGTGCACGGGACTATGCCTCGGGCAAAGGCGCAAACAAACTGTTTCTACAAGAAAAACTGCGGTTGATTATGGACAAGAAAGCGCCCGTCTTCTTTTGGCCGTCCCGACTCGATCCGGTTCAAAAGGGATGCCAACTGCTGGCGGAAATTTTTTATCAGGTTATTTCGCAATACTGGAACCAAAATTTGCAGGTCGTTTTTGTCGCTAACGGTGATTATCAGATGGTATTCAGAGACATTGTGAATTATCACGGATTTCAGCAGCGCGTGGCAATCTGCGATTTTGACAACAGGCTGGAGCATCTGGCTTACGGCGCTTCGGATTTTATCCTGATGCCTTCGAGATTTGAACCCTGCGGCCTTCCCCAGATGATCGCCCCGCTTTACGGCTCTCTTCCGGTGGTCCATGATACCGGAGGGATCCATGATACGATTAGTGATCTGGATGTTGAAAACAATACCGGTAACGGCTTTTTGTTTAAAGACTTTGACGCCAATGGCCTCTTCTATGCCATCAACCAGGCCATGAACTTTTATAATTTGCCAGAGCGTACCAAGGCAAAGCAAATCAAAAGGGTCATGACCGAAAGTGCCGACCAATTTACCCATGCCGCAACTGCTCGGCAATATATCGAGCTTTATGAGAAGATGTTAAAGCGCCCCTTAATTATTTAACCTAAAGACACGACAAATACGAAATCCGATTGCATTGGAAATGACTGAAATCCGGAAACCCAAAGAGACTAAAGGCTCTCCCGAAATTAAACGGCCAAAGGAATTGCTAAAGCAACTTTTTGACAATGATCCTTTCCTGCAGCCGTACGAACAAATCTTACAGCGTCGGCTCGATCGTACCCGCCAGGCCGAGGGTCGACTTACTCAAGAAAAAATGACTCTGGCCGACTTTGCCTCCGGGCACGAATACTATGGTTTGCATTTTCGCGGCGGTGAATGGATTTTCCGGGAATGGGCGCCCAATGCCAGTGCCATTTATCTGATCGGCGATATCACCGATTGGACGGAGAAAAAAGAGTTTGCCTTGCAGCGGATTAATTCTGAGGGCGTGTGGGAACTACGAATACCTTCGGACACAGTGGGCCACGGGCATCTCTTTCGGCTTAGTATGCACTGGCCCGGCGGTAAAGGAGATCGCATCCCCGTCTATGCCCGGCGCGTGGTGCAGGACCCGGAAACATTGATTTTCAATGCCCAGGTCTGGTCTCCGCCGTCTCCCTATCCCTGGCAGCACCCGGATTTTCAGCGTTCGCCGGAGGCTTTGTTTGTTTATGAAGCCCACGTGGGCATGGCCCAGGAAGAAGAGCGTATCGGCACTTATCAGGAATTTGCTGAAAAGATCATCCCGCGGATCGTTGCGGCCGGTTACAACACCATACAGCTCATGGCCATTCAGCAGCATCCCTACTATGGATCCTTCGGCTATCATGTCTCGAATTTCTTTGCAGCCTCCTCCCGCTTTGGAACCCCCGAAGATCTAAAGGCGCTCATCGACACTGCCCACGCTGCGGGCCTTACGGTGATCATGGACATGGTCCATTCCCATGCCGTCCGCAACGAGACCGAAGGACTGAGTTGCTTTGACGGCACACCGTATCAATTCTTTCATGAAGGCTCCCGGGGTTTGCACGAGGCCTGGGATTCCCGCTGCTTTGACTACAGTAAATATCAGGTGCTTCATTTTCTGCTTTCCAATTGTCGTTTCTGGCTCGATGAATACAAAATCGATGGATTCCGTTTTGACGGAATTACCAGCATGCTTTACGACCATCACGGCCTGGGAAAAGCGTTTACTTCATATGATGACTACTTTAATAGCAGCGTGGACGAAGATGCCCTTACCTATCTGGCGCTGGCCAACCGGCTGATTCACGACCTTAAGCCCGATGCCGTAACAATCGCCGAGGATATCAGCGGCATGCCGGGACTGGCTGCACCGATCTCTAAAGGCGGCATCGGATTTGATTATCGGTTTGCCATGGGGGTGCC
>JABMQM010000262.1 GCA_013203195.1 Desulfobacteraceae bacterium
AAGTGAGATGGCTATGGCCGCCACGTTCATGATAACGTTGGTCATAATCATGACAAAAAATGCAAAGCTCATTACAAAAACGAACCAGTTGGAGGCATGGAACAGGACAAGCCACTTGATTGCGAGCCATTGGGCTGCGCCTGTTTCCCACAGACAGAAGCCGATACTCATGGCTCCGGCAAAAAGCAGGATGATGTTCCAGGGGATTTCTTCTAAATCATTGATATCCAGGATGCCCGTAATAAAAAACAGAATAGTTGATGTCAGAATAATGGCTGTTTTGTTCAGAAAATAAAGTGCAGGGATTAAGGAGTGCAACAACATGGTAAGAATACAGCCCAAAACAATCACAGCGGCAATGATTTCCTTTTTGCTGACAGGGCCCAGTTTTATGTACAGCTTTACGGCTCTTTCTTTTAAACCGGGAATGACTTTCTTTTCAGGTTTAAAAAATATCAGGAAAAAGCCCCATAGCAGCAATATCATAATCCACCCTACCGGAAACATATAATAACTCAGTTGAAAAAAACTGATTTCTTGACCCACGGCATCATGAAAGATTCCGATGGCGACGGCACCGCGTGCAGCCCCTAAAAGAGTTACAATACTGCCGGCTCCGGCCACGTAAGCCATACCCATGAAGAGACCCTTGCCGAAACGGGTCGGTTCGTCGCCCTCGTCATAAAGGCCGTGGATTGAAACAAGGAGAGGGTAAATAGTTGCCGCCACCGCAGTATGGGCCATAATATGCGTCAAAGCCGCCGTTACGATAAAGCAGCCCAGATAAATCATACTGGTTCTCTCCCCTACGATTGCCAGCATTTTGTAGGCCATACGCCGGGTAAGGCCGGTCTTGGTAAAAACCATGCCAATGACGATGGATGCAAAGATAAACATGACCGAAGGATCCATAAAGTCGGTGAAAGCTTTTTTGGCAGGTCGAATAAGGAAATGGACCTGGAGGACACCTATGGCAAGACTGGTTATGCCGATGGGTACGACTTCAAAAACCCACCATGTTGCCGCCAGCAGGGCTACCGCTAAAGCACCTTTACCCTCACGGCTCAAAGTAAAGATTTTACCCACAGGATCAACGGCATCAGGCCATGGCGGGGAAAAGTAAATCGCCGCGAAAAGCAGCATCCCGGCAATCAGAAAAACGAAACGTTTGTTTTTGTAACTGCCACTGCCGTTAGTAATGTTTAAATTGCTTGTCATAAATGCACTATCTCAATTGAGGTAGAACACAGATGACACAGATTTTGCAGATTTTCACGGATTTTATATTATTTTATCTGTATCCGTGTAGATCAGTTTTAATCTGTGTTATCCGCGTTCCATTGAACCTAGAACCCGGAACCCAGAACCAATCATACAAGGTTAAAGCTTACATTCAGAAAGGGTCTGGAAAACTTCCTTGAAAATATCTATTTGCCTCAAAACTCCCACGATCTTGTTGTTCCTGGTCACCAGTAAGGACTGGTGATGCTCCAGGGACAGCTGGTGTATGGCTTCGGTCAGGGAAGCATCTTCTTCAACAAATTCTCCTTCTGCGGGAGCATGGATCAACTTTTTTACTTGCACTCGGGCGGCACCTTGGCAAAGTTCGGTTAATGGTTTGTCCCAGAATTTGCATTGATTGAGCATCGGTTTTAAATACTGGGGAGTGATGCCGAAACGGGATAACGATCCCGAGTCTCCGATTGGCTGACCTTTTGGTTCCAAAACCCTCAGCACATCAAGCTGGCTCATCTTGCCTACTATCTCTCCCTGCTCATCGGATATAAGCAGGATTTTATGCAGTTTGGGATTCTGTTCGAACTCCTTTTGAGCTTGGTCAAGGGCCTGGGCAGCCTGATACAGGTTGGCTTCAATCGAAATTGTCCTGTATTCAGAAAGAGGCCGCATTAAATCTTGCACGGTTTTTGTTTCCATAAGAGATCTCCTGCAATTTAGTCTCTTAATCTTAAAATTGGCGTATTTTTGCGGTAAAGCTTTTTTATTGCCACCAAGACACAAAGGCACGAAGTAAGAATAATAAATATATATTTTGTGTCTTTGTGCCTTAGTGGCAAATATTTTTTGGGTTATCGCCTTAAGCTTCAAGAAGGCGGGATTTCCGTTACATGTCGACCGGCTTGTCCGGGTTAGAATGTGGGCTTTACGATTTTAATAC
>JABMQM010000263.1 GCA_013203195.1 Desulfobacteraceae bacterium
AGCGTCTCCTGCAGCCGGGCGTCATCGGTCAGCGGCAGGCAGATGGCCGATCGGCAGGCCTGATGGACCGGAATGCCTCGCTGAATCAGCTGGGCGGCATAAATCAGCAGCCGCGTGCTGGCCCCTTCGGTCAGGCCGTGTTCGCGGATGTTGCGAATTTTATCAGCCAGCGACACCAGTTTTAAAGCGTTTTCTGTGTCGATATTCCCTTCGTGGGCGACGATCTCGGCTTCTTTTTCAGCTTCGGGATAATCGAATTCGATGGAAACAAACCGTTGGCGGGTACTTTGCTTTAGATCTTTTAATACGGATTGATATCCGGGGTTATAGGATATTACTACCATAAAGCCGGAGTGAGCCTGGATGACCTCGCCTTTTTTGTCGATGGATAGAGTTCGGCGCATATCTGTCAAGGGGTGGATCACCACGGTGGTGTCCTTGCGGGCTTCCACAATCTCGTCCAGATAGCAGATGGACCCCATGCGCACAGCCCGGGTTAAAGGTCCGTCCACCCATACGGTTTCATCCTTTTGCAAAAGGTAGCGTCCCAGCAGATCGGATGCAAACAGGTCTTCATGGCAGGCCACCGTAATCAGGGGACGTTTTAAGCGATAAGACATGTGTTCGACAAAGCGAGTCTTGCCGCAGCCGGTAGGCCCTTTGAGCATCACCGGCAGCCTGGCGTCATAGGCAGCCTCAAATATGCGAATTTCGTCACCGGCAGGTAAATAGTACGGTTCTGCTGCGATCAAATAGCTACTGGTATCAGGTTGTTTTTTGTCACTGGTCATTTCTTTGTTTTTGCATTGACATAGCCAATGTGATAGTTATGATTATCTAACGCTCAATTGGGTATTGCTAAAAACCCGCAACTCGAATTGGAATTATATAACGAATCTTGATGATTAACAACACCAATAACATAGATCGTTTAGTATTTGAAGACAAAGAGGTCATTCTCGTAGGGACCGCACACGTCTCCAGTGAAAGTGCCCGGCTGGCGGTCCAGGTTATCGAAACAGAAAAACCGGACACAGTCTGCGTTGAACTGTGCGAATCCAGGTATCAGACTATCAGTCAGAAAGAGCTTTGGCGGGAGATGGATATCGTCAAAGTTATCAAGGAGAAAAAATCCTTCCTTTTGCTGTCAAATCTCCTGCTGGCATCACTTCAGAAACGGATAGCCAAAAAATTTGACATCAAACCCGGCGAGGAGATGATAAAGTCCATTGAAGCCGGCCAGGCTGTTGGCGCGTCCATACACCTTGCCGACCGGGATATCCGCATCACCCTGCTGAAGACCTGGCGCGTTATGGGACTGTGGAGCAAACTCAAACTTTTGTTTCAATTTATTTTGTCGCTTGGACAAATTGAAGATATCAGCGAAGAAGATATTGAGAAGATGAAGCAGGAAGATGTGCTCCAGTCTCTGCTCGCCGATGTCGGTAAATCACTGCCGGTCTTAAAAGATATCCTGATCGATGAAAGAGACCTGTATTTGACCCACAGAATCCGCACGGCTCCCGGCAAAAAAATCGTTGCGGTCGTCGGTGCCGGTCATGTGCCCGGTATAAAGAACAACTGGAACAAAGATATAGATTTTGAGGCCCTCAAGCAAATTCCGCCCAAAGGAAAAGCATCTGTTGTTTTTAAATGGATGCTCCCCGTGGCCATAATGGTACTGATTATTGCGGGCTTTTATAAGGGCGGTTCCCACGCAGGCAAGGATATGATCATATGGTGGGTTTTGGCCAATGGTATTCTGGCCGGCCTGGGTGCCGTCATCGCCCTGGCTCACCCTTTGACAATCCTTTCTTCGATTCTGGCGGCCCCCTTAACTTCTCTGAACCCTATGATTGCGGCCGGCTGGGTTTCCGGGCTGGTGGAAGCTTTTTCCCGCAAACCCAAGGTAAGGGATTTTGAAAACCTGTCGGAGGACATTCTTTCCATCAGGGGCTTTTGGAAAAACAAGGTCACCCGCATCCTGCTGGTAGTGGTATTTACCAATCTGGGCAGTTCCATAGGGACGTTTGTGGCGATACCTTTAATGGTGAAAGTCCTCTAGCTTTTGCATATAACAATTTGAATAAAAAACCCGCCTCCGAGAAGAGAAGCGGGTTGCTATTTCCTTGGCTTAGCAACCCCGCTATCTTATCCGCTTGAAACGGACTTAGACCGGAAGATTTGCGCCCCTACCTTTCGGCAGGTTTGCCCTTCAGCAAATCAAATCTGTTGTATGTTTAATTGCTTATCGACCGTATCAATAAAAACTTTAATCTTTTTTGACTTAAGTTTTTTACAGATAGACAGATAAAAAACAATAAGGTCCTCAAGAAAGACGGGAACATACCCGGAACAGCTTTAGTGTGAATTAAAGCATTTATCCTGGGTTTATGCCCGTAACATTGTAATTATCTCTGCTAAAGTAAAAGGTTGTCATGAGCATAGAACTCGTACTTGTCAGTGTGGTATTAACAACAATTCTTATTGCCTTTTTGTTAGCAATCTATAAAGTTCTTATCCGTAAC
>JABMQM010000264.1 GCA_013203195.1 Desulfobacteraceae bacterium
AACGTATCCGGGAGATCACCGGCTATCCCCCCTAACAGGCCTGTAAGAAATCCGGGTTAATCCGCACTTTCTCAACCTATTAAAATCCAGTATCCAGTATCCAGTATCCAGGTGTCAGGTATCAGGGAGCAGGGGTCAGTAACCAGCCACCTGCAACGAGCAACCAAAGCCAGTTGTAGCGAAGCGGAAATCCCGCTGAAAGCGGGGCATCCAGCATCCAGCATTTTATCCATGAAGTCATTATATGTTGTTAGAAAAATATTTGGTCGCAAAACGAATAAACCCTACAACTAAAAAACTAAATATAATCAGTTAAATCAGCATAATTTCGAAGTCTTATCAGACGCAATGAATCATATTTCCCAATTATTTTTAGTTGACATATTACCCTGCTTATTTTATGTTTCATATGTTTCATGTGTTTCATTCGTTTAGGTTGAACTGCAACAGCGCTCGCCTTCACCGTTCCGCCATGGCGGTTAGGCGGGAAGCTTCAATTTGTCTATTAAGGGGACTTAATGCCAGAAACTGATAATTATTTTTCTATTCCCAAAGCGGCAAAGCATTGCTCCATTAGCAGGGTTACCCTCTGGAGATGGGTCAGGTCCGGAAAGCTGAAAGCATTTCTCACTCCTGGCGGTCAATATAGAATCCGTAAAGAGGATCTGGACTTGTTTATCAGTGGAAAGATGGGACACCTCCCGCAGGCCGACTTTCTTAAAGAAAAAAAGATTCTGATTGTTGATGATGACTCAGGTGTTCAGAAGCTGCTTATCAGAATGGTGTCGACCAATGGATTTCGAGCAGAAGTGGCTTCAGATGGATTTGAGGCCGGTGTCAAGACCGCACAGTTTAAACCGGATCTTATTGTACTGGATCTGTATATGCCCGGAATGGACGGCTTTGAGGTCTGTAAGCAAATCAAAGAAAATTCCAATACCTCTCATATAAAAATATTAGCCATAACAGGTTATGATACTAAAGAGAATAAAGATCGAATTTTGGAGGCAGGTGCTGACGGTTATCTGGTAAAGCCTGTGGAGAGAAAAACACTGCTTCAAAATATAGATGATCTTTTGAAAGGTGAGGTATAAACCTATCGAAAGAAGGCAACATAATCGGTTTAGGGTCAAAGAAGGTGGATTTGCCATGATCATGTCAACACCTGCCAACTTAGGCAAAATTGAAGATATGAGCATGGGTGAAATTGCGCTTGCTGTTCTTAAGGCTAAACCTCTCAAAATGGGCCAGATCGTAAACATCAGCAAAGGCGGACTTGCTTTCCGTTATATTGACAGCGAAATTGAAGCCGGCAAATCATCTGAGCTAGACATATTATTTGCCCAAACCGGCTTTCATTTGAAGAAAGTATCGTTTAAAACCGTGGCAGATTATAAGGCGGTAAGTGAGTTTCCATTCAGTTCACTGGTAATGAGACAACAAAATGTGCAATTTAGGGCAATGAGGCCTTACCAGGCATCTAAACTGGATTATTTCATCAAAAATTACACCTCCAAGTAAAGTTTGCGACCTTTAAAACATTCCGGAAAGAGCCTACCTTGCCGGATCAATTTGAGCCCGTTTAAGTGGTTGTGGCTTATTTTATCAGTCTCTCGCCGGCACCTTGAGAATTTCTAAATAAAGATTATATTTAATCATAAAATTGTAGTACGGTTTTACGAAACTTCCGATTGAGCATATTCGCTCAACTGGAGTTATAAATAGATAGGAACGGGGGTGGTATTATGATCGAATCTGTATTTAACTTGTTGGCCGATATTGGATATAATCACCCGCTGCATCCAGCAATAACGCACGTGCCTGTAGGCATGATTATCGGCGGATTTTTGTTTGCAATATTTTCCCGGCCCTTCAAAAAACCCGATTTAGGCAAAGCAGCGCATTATTGCTACATCCTGGCGTTGATCAGCGTCTTTCCGACTATATTGCTTGGATATATGGATTGGCAGCACACTTTTGAAGGCGAATGGAATCTCCTTATCAAGGTGAAGTTTTTCCTTGCTGCTATTATGGTGATTCTGCTTTCTCTTGCCGTTAAAGCAGGCAGGCAGGCAACGGCCTCGAATAAGACAATTGCAATTTATTTTTTATGTTTAGCCGTTGCTATAAGTTTGGGCTATATTGGCGGTGAATTAGTGTACGGTTAAAATCAAACCCTAATTGAGCGTATATCGTTAATATATTTAATATCTTGACTTCCCAGTAAAAAAAAATATATCTATTTCCATCATAAGTAAGATTTAATTGTACTTATCTTTCGCTTAAAACCAATAATCAATAACGGATAACACCTAATTGAGTTTTAACTCAATTAGTGCCCATCCATAAATAAATTTGAGCACTAAGCAGTTTCCATTTATGGATAGAAACCAATTAGGATATACACAACTAATAGGAGATAGCCATGAGACATCGAAATTTGGGGGTAGCTTTTTTTATCTGTTTTGCAATTCTGACAACACCTTGTTTTGGAAAGGAAATTAAATACAGCCACAAAATAGATGTTGAAAAAATAAGCTTTCACTGGGAAGTCGACGGTACAGTTTTACATGTAAAATTGACGGCTAAAACTACCGGATGGGTTGGAATCGGTTTTAACCCTTCAGAAGCAATGCAAGACGCTAATTTCATCCTCGGCTATGTAAAAAACGGCGAAGCCAAAGCCACGGATGAATATGGCAGTTCGCAAATGCAACACCAAAAGGATTCTAAACTGGGAGGACAATCCAACATCTCCAACCTGGCCGGAAAAGAGGTAGACGGTGTGACGGAGATCCGTTTTACCATACCGCTTAATTCCGGCGATACAAAAGACCAGCCTCTGGGCATTGATACTGAAACAATCGTGTTGCTTGCCTATGGAGCAGGGCGCGACAGTTTCAAGGCGAGGCATAAATTTAGAACAGCGCTGAAAGTTAACCTCAAAACAGGAGCATTCTCAAAATAGACAGCTATATGATCAAAAAAATAGCTACAGCCTGCTTGTTTTTATATCTGCTTTCAGTTGGCCGGCTTGGATTTGCCGATCAAAAAAAACAACATGTTAATCATGATACAGAAATTCCGCACTCATCCAGTGAGCATTCCCACCGCCAAGACCAAAACGAGGTCGATATTCAGAATGACTCCGGCAAGGCGGTGGGTGTTGAAGAAAAACTGGGGAAAATTATTCCTCTGGATCTTACTTTTAAAGATGAACATAATCGGCCTTTGATTTTAAGGGATTTTATCAATAAACCGACGCTGCTGCTGCCGGTTTATTTTTATTGCACCCAAGCGTGCAGCCTTCTGCTGGCAAATCTGGCCGCATCTTTGAATGATTACAACTCCAGCGCCAGAGAAGATTATCATGTTATAGCCTTGGGTTTCGATGAAGCGGAAACACCTGCAATTGCCTTGGAAGCAAAGGCCAACTATCTCAAAATCCTTGAAAAAGACTTTCCTGAAGAGAAGTGGAAATTTTTGACCGGGGATGCAGCAAGCATCAAGGCTATTACCGCAGCGATCGGATTTCAATATAAAAAGACGGGGCCGCATTTATTTGCTCATCCAAATGTACTGGTTGCCATTGCGCATGACGGCAAAATCATCCGTTACTTATATGGTCCTAATTTTCTCCCTTTTGATATCGGAATGGCGCTGGCCGAGGCTGTAAAGGGAGAACCGGGGATATCTATAAAAAAAATACTGACCCTTTGTTTTGATTACGATGCAAAAAGCAAACGATATGTATTTAAAACGTTCAGAATCCTGGGTGCGGTTATAGTTATCGTGCTGGTCGCTTTCTTTTTCTTTGTACTGCGGAAAGGAAACAAGTAAAAAGGCATCTACCATGTCAGACGTCAAATCTTTCTTTGAAACACCTTCTGACCCCCGATTTTCAGGTATCTGGGCCTGGTTGCTGACAACCGATCACAAAAGGATCGGTCTTTTGTACATGTTCGCAATCCTGGGATGGTTTTCGCTGGCCCTTATTTTTGGTCTGCTGATACGAACCGAGCTTATGGCAGCCGGTAATACGATTATGGGGGCCCAAACTTATAATGCCGTCTTTACACTGCACGGGGTCATCATGATCTTTCTGTTTATTATCCCCGGTATCCCCGCTATCTTCGGCAATTTTTTACTTCCTATCCAAATCGGAACGGACGATGTCTTTTTTCCCAGGTTAAACCTCTTCTCCTGGTATCTGTATATTACCGGCGGTGTTTTGGCCCTGCTGTCGCTGTTTGCCAAGGGGCCGGCCAACACCGGCTGGACGTTTTATGTTCCGTTTAGCATTTCCGCTAAAACAAACGTCTCTTTAACCGTCTTTGCGGCGTTTATCCTGGGAATGTCTTCCATGCTGACGGGCCTCAACTTTATTACAACCGTCCATCGCATGCGCCTGAAAAGTATGGGGTGGCTCCAGATTCCGCTGTTTACATGGTCCCTTTATGCAACCGCCTGGGTTCAACTGCTGGCCACACCTGTAATTTCGATAACCCTCCTTCTAGTTATTATTGAAAGGATTTTCGGCGGCGGTCTTTTTGACCCTGCCAAGGGCGGTGATCCCTTACTTTTTCAGCATCTCTTCTGGATGTATTCCCATCCGGCCGTATACATCATGATTTTGCCCGCTATGGGTGTTATTTCCGAAATCATTCCCGTTTTTTCAAGGAAGTCTATTTTCGGTTATAAAGCCATTGTGGTTTCAAGCCTGGCGATTGCCGTTGCAGGTTCGCTGGTTTGGGCCCACCATATGTATACGAGCGGAATGAGCGACGTAGCTGTTTTTGTTTTTTCCCTGCTCACCTTTGTTGTGGCCATACCCAGCGCCGTTAAGGTGTTCAGCTGGGTCGCCACCATGTATAAAGGCTCGATTCTCATGACTCCGCCGTTCTTTTTTGCATTGTGCTTTATTTATCTGTTTTCCGTCGGCGGGCTCACCGGGCTGGTATTAGGTGCGGCCGGTACCAATATTCACGTACACGATACCCACTTTGTCGTGGCCCATTTTCATTTTGTGATGTTCGGCGGAACCGGCTTTGCTTTTTTTGGGGCGCTGCATTTCTGGTGGCCGAAAATTTTTGGCCGGATGTATGATTTTAAAAAGGCCTACATTGCAGCCATTATGATAACCATCGGATTTGTGTTTCATTTCGTCCCCATGTTTATCCTGGGCCTGCAGGGGATGCCCAGACGCTATTATGATTATCTGCCGCAGTTTGAAAAGGGCAATTTTCTGGCCGGGTTCGGCGGATATATTCTGGTGATCGGAATCTTTTTTATGTTTTATAATCTGCTTAGCAGCATAAAGAAGGGGAAAGTAGCTCAATCTGACCCCTGGGGAGGAACAACCCTGGAGTGGACCGTACCCTCTCCGCCACCGCTGCACAATTTTGTAGAGGCCCCTGAGGTCAAGCCGTTTCCCTATGACTTCACCGAAGTGGTTGAAAAATATAGAACTAAAAGCAGTTAAAAGAGGCCATGGAAAAGCGCAAAGATGTTTTCGGAACCAAATTCGGCATGTGGCTTTTTATCTTTTCGGAAATAATGCTGTTTGCGGGGCTTTTTGTGCTCTACGCGGCCTATTTTACCAAATATAAAGCCGATTTTGTAGCAAGCGGAAAAGAGCTGAACATTGTTTTTGGGACAGTCAATACAGTAATTCTGTTGACCAGTAGTTTTTTCGTGGCCGCTTCGGTTACCGCGGTAAGAAGAAAAACCGACAAAACTGCAATTATCTTTCTGGGGCTGGCCCTTTTATCAGGGGCTTTGTTTTTAACCAACAAGTATTTTGAATGGGGGCATAAAATTGAGGCCGGTATTTACCCCAATTCACCGGCTCTGGTTGGCGGTCCTCCGGGGAAAAACATTTTTTTCGTGCTGTACTATGTGATCACAGGGCTTCACGGGTTGCACATCATTATCGGAATGGTTTTGCTGGGTATAAGCGCCCTTCTGGTTTGGAAGAAACGCGTGCATGCCGGCAATTATGCGATACTTGATAACGCCGGTTTATACTGGCACCTGGTTGATGTGGTCTGGATTTTTATTTTTCCGTTGTTTTATCTAATACTATGACCCGAATATTTCACCCTAATTGTGCCAAAACACAAATAGGGAGGGGCCAGGGATCAGGG
>JABMQM010000265.1 GCA_013203195.1 Desulfobacteraceae bacterium
CCAGATCGGCTTTTTCAACAGCGTATTGGCCAATTTTATAGGCTGCCATCTCGTCATTGAGAATTCGTCCGGCCCTTTCATATAGTTTGGAAGCTACGGTGCAGGAAATCCAATTGTGCGGATCTGTTAAGAAGCTTTCAGGATCTTGGAGAGCATCAATTTCAGGGTCCAGGTTTGCCAACAGTTCTGCACAATCTCCGCCATTGTGTTCCTTTACATAAGCCAAAACAACCTTGGAATTAATGCAACTGGTTTCTTTTTTCATAATTTAAGCCTGAATGATAATGACAAGGTTTGATGATTTCGTAAAAAAGTCACGAATTGAAACTCCTTGCAGCAAGCGCAGGGAATGCGCTCGCTGCTGCAGTTCAAAATAACTGTTTTTATCTGACTATACTCAAGAAACATGCCAGGATCTGATAATTTTGTTGAGAAAGTTGCAACTTATATCGTTTTCTTAAAACGTTGACGGCATTGTTGACATGAGTCCTTATTTTAATGGGTCTCCAGCCGTTTTAAAATTTTGCTCCGGCAGATCGTATTATATTATCGAATTCGCCGGCCATACACTTCTATCTGTAGCGGCATCAAAAGATGCACAAAAAAATGTGCATCGTGCACAATTTTTTGTGCACCTTTTTATTGTCTCATTGATTGACGGACCTGAATTTTTATGTTGATATTATTTTTAATGCATTTCAGGAATGTAATAACCTGAATATTTTCTAAGCAATACCGCCGGGATCTGGAATTTAAATCGAAATCTAAACCTTTAACCGTATCTAAACGAAAATGATGGCATGTAGATTGCGAGCTAAATATATATTACAGCCTTAGGGGCTGTTTAAACCAGGCATAGCCCGTATTTCTCATGAAAAATCCGGGTTAGAGCTGCTCTATTACAGTACCGTAGCGGTTCTGGACCTGGCGACCCCGGGGTTTTGCATTACCAGACAATACAGTAACTTGCAAACAGAAAGAGCATGTTATGAACAAAGATGACAGGAGTACGATTCTGGTTGTTGATGATGAACATGGTGTTCGCCAGTCCTTTAACATGGTGTTAAAAGATGAATACAATGTCCTGCTGGCAGGCACAGGGGAGGAAATGACTGAAATTTTTACTAAAAATTCAGTAGATTTGATTTTATTAGACATCCTTTTGCCGGACGGCAACGGTCTGGATCTCTTGGCAAATCTTAAGGAAACCGATCCGAACGTGGAAATAATCATGGTAACTGCTGTTAACGACGTTCAGGCAGCAGTGAAGGCGATTAAGCTGGGCGCGTATGAATACATCATCAAACCCTTTGTAGTTGATGAAGTTTTAACCGTGATCAAGCGGGCTTTTGAAAAGCGGAGCCTAAAAAAAGAAGTCGCTTATCTTAGAAATGAGCTCGAAAGGTATCAACCTTTTGAAGCGATGGTCGGTCAAGATAAAAAAATGCTGGAAATTTTTGATCTGATATCAACGATCTCGAAAAGCGATGGTACAGTCCTTATACAAGGGGAGAGCGGCACCGGCAAAGAACTGGTCGCGAGAGCCATACATAACCGGGGGCCGCGGAAAAACAATCCCTTCGTGGTAATCAATTGTGCCGCCATCCCGGCAACGCTGATGGAGAGTGAAATCTTCGGCTATAACAGAGGAGCGTTTACCGGAGCCAGCAATACCAGTATCGGCAAACTTGAAATTTCCGATAAGGGTACCGTTTTTCTGGATGATATCGATTCTTTGGATATCAATATGCAGGCTAAATTGTTAAGGATTATACAGGAGAAGGAATTTGAAAGGCTGGGGAGCAACAAGATAATCAAGGTGGATGTCAGATTTGTAGCGGCCTCCAATAAAGATGTCAACATTATGATATCTCAAAACAAATTTCGCGAAGATCTTTTTTATCGCCTCAATGTTTTTCCCATCAAGCTGCCGCCCTTAAGGGCAAGAAAGGATGATATTCCATTATTGCTGAATCACTTTATAAAGTTGAATGCCCAAAATAGCGGGAAGCCTCCCAAAAAAATCTCCGAGCGGGCCATGAAAGTATTAATAGACTATCATTGGCCCGGAAATGTTAGAGAACTTCAAAACCTGGTGGAACGATTGTGTACCATTACCAAGGATATTGTCATTCGCCTTGAAGATGTTGCCCCTGATAATGTGAATAAAACTGACATTAAGGATATGACGCTTAAAGAAGCCGTGAGTCTCTTTGAGAAGGGGTACATCTCGGAAACTCTCGAAAGTGTTAGTTGGAATCGAAAGAAAACGGCCGATAAGCTTGGCATCCATCGCAACACCCTTTTGGCCAAAACCACTGAATTGGGGTTGAATTCATTAAAATGATATAATTCCTTGTGTTCCAAGACTCGGCGTCCCACTGAGAACTGCCGTTAGCTTCAAATCTTTTTTCATTTTTCCTTGAC
>JABMQM010000266.1 GCA_013203195.1 Desulfobacteraceae bacterium
CGGCGCCGGTATCTTTTCCTGGGCGGGCAATGTAACCATGCTGACATTTATCACCGAAAGCGTAGGCATTCTCTCCATCTTAAAGTCGGGGGCAAAGATCAAAATCCCGAAAAAAACGACATGGCATATGCTTGAAAGTGAAAAAAATATCAAGAATGTACGGGAATTATTCCCGATTCCTTGATGCCAATATACTTGAGAGCGCATTTTTACTTCTTGCCTTTATCCTCGTGGCCGGGCGGCTCGGTTATCATGCCCAGTTTTTCGACTCCAGCCCCTTTTATCTCGGACATAACACGGACCACGACACCATATGCAATATCTTTATCCGCCCGCAGAAAAACTTCCCGATCCTCACGGCTTTCAAAAATTTTCCTCAATTTCTCCTTAAGAAAATCAAACTCAACCTGATAGTCGTTGATATATACCTGGTTCTGCTTATTGATTGTGATGATCAGATGCTCTTTCTGGGGAATAAGCTGCTCAGATTTCGTTTCCGGCAAAGCAACGTCGACCCCCTGCATCATCATTGGCGCCGTAACCATAAAAATAATCAACAGTACCAGCATGACATCTACAAACGGTGTTACGTTGATATCAGACATCAGGCGGTCGCTGCTGCTCTCAAGCGCCATTAATCACCACCCTTTCCATTTAAGATGTCCCGTTCAATAATATTTAAAAAATCGGCTGAAAAATTTTGCAATTCAGCCTCGAACGTCCTTATTTTATGCATAAAATGATTAAAGGCGATCACCGCCGGTATTGCGGCTGCCAACCCGGCGGCAGTTGCAATAAGCGCTTCGGAAATGCCGGGAGCCACCACGGCAAGGCTGGCGGAACCTTTAACCCCGATACCATGAAAAGAATTCATAATACCCCATACAGTCCCGAATAAACCGATAAAAGGTGCTGTATTGCCGGTTGTTGCCAGGAAAGGAACCATCTGGGTCATCTTAGTTGTTTCCTCATTTGCTGCCCGGCGCAAGGCTCGTTTTATATTATCGGTCCCGGCAAATCTTGAACTTAAAGAGGGATTTTCCGCTTCGGATGATTGCGGCGGTTGCGATGTGGTCAAAGCGTTGGATGAACTTAATTTTTTAAGTTCTGTATATCCAACGCGAAAAACCCTGGCAATGGGACTCCCTCGAAGCTGCTTGGCTTTCGCAAAAGCACCGGAGAGATCCCTGCTTTTCCAGAAAAAATCTGTAAAAATTGCTGATTCTGTATATGCCCGTTTTATATACTGATATTTCATGATCATAATCGCCCATGACGTGATGGAAAAAAAGAGCAGCAGTATCAATACAAACTGAACCATCAACCCGGCGTTCATAACAATGCTGATTAAATCCATGTCTACAGGAATCATAATAACTCCAGTTTAAGTGCAATGCATTAATTATTTTTTTTTAACACCTGCGAGCCTAAAACATACTTCAATAACAGGTAGTTTTAAATATAAAAGCGTATATGAACCCGGATAGAGTGTCAAGGAGTTTGGTTGCTCTTGACATTGCTTGTAATTATTGTTTTGTTTGATACCCAGCCTGTCAATAGGCATAAAATCAGACACGGAATATCGGTTAAAAATGACAGGCGGAAAGGGAGAATGTATGCGAAACATCGCCAACCTTCTGTTTAAAGCCAAAATTTTAAAGGATATCCCCAGGTCGGGCTATCATTTTCTGGGCGTGGGGAAGGAATCTGTAGCTGAACATTCATTTGGCACTGCCTTTATTGCTTATGTCATTTCTCAAATAGAACCTGATGTCGATGCCTTGAGACTGATAAGTATGTGCCTGGTGCATGATCTTACCGAGGCCAAAATCGGTGACCTGAACTATGTCCAAAAAAAATATGTAACCGCCGACGAAAACAAAGCCGTGGCGGATATAACCGGTAATCTCCCGTTTGGGTCTGACCTCGCCGATCTTATCACAGAATTTAATGAAGGCCTGTCCCTGGAAGCCAAGCTTGCGCGGGATGCGGATCAACTCGCTTTTATTTTAGAACTAAAAACTTTGGCGGACATCGGCTACAATCCGCCAAACAAGTGGCTCCCTTTTGCGTTGAAGCGTCTGCAAACAAAAACCGGTAAAGCTCTGGCGCAACATATCATGGAAACAAGCTGGGATGCCTGGTGGCTCGAACATCACGTTGATAGTTTAAAGTAAATCCAATATTTTGGAGGAAACGATGAATTGGCTGATAAACACCCTGGGAACTTCCATCGGGAAAAAGTTGATGATGGCTATAACCGGCCTCTGTTTCTGCTGCTTCCTGATTATTCACCTTGCCGGCAATCTAACGCTATACGGCGGTAAAGATCTTTTTAACGCTTACGCCGAGCATCTGCATTCATTGGGGCCGCTTATTACTATATCTGAATGGATTCTTTTGACCCTGGCGATCATCCATGTATTGACAGGTGCAATACTCTTTTATCAAAATTATAGATCAAGGCCGGTCGGATATGCTGTCAACAAAAGAGCCGGAGGCCGCAGCCTGGGATCGGCAACCATGCCGTATACCGGTTTTGTTCTGTTTGCATTTATCATTTTTCACCTGGTCAATTTTCATTTTACGGATAAAACCAACACGACCATCTATCAAATTGTCGCCGGTGCATTTGCAGACCCGGTCTATGTTTTCATATATATTGCCGCCATGATCGTTGCGGCAATTCATGTCAGCCATGGATTCTGGAGTGCTTTTCAGACCATCGGGGCCAATCATCCCAAATACATGCCCATTATCGCAGCAGCTAGTATCGTCTTTGCCTTGATTGTCGGAATCGGCTTTGGGTTTATTCCCATTTACTTTACGCTTATCTTGTAAATACAACAATCGGGGAGTTTCTATCATAAATGTGTATGAATTAGCGCAATGGGTGATCAGATTTTAAAGCGTGTGCTGTTTGAGTATATTAAGGATCGTTAGAAAGAACAGATGTATTGCCAAAAACTGCCATCGCAAGCGATCACCTGTCGTTTGGCAAAACAATTAATATTATTGCAAAAGCTTCTGTTCTTTCTTTACGAACCTTTATATACGAGTTTTATC
>JABMQM010000267.1 GCA_013203195.1 Desulfobacteraceae bacterium
ATTGCCGCAAAGATATAAGCGATGCCGTACCTTCTGAATCGTATACTATTCATCGCTTGCTGAAAACAATTCCGGGTTCTCCTTATTTTATTCACAATTCCGAAAATCAACTGCCTGCGGACGTCTTGGTGGTGGACGAAGCATCTATGATTGATCTGGCTCTGATGTCCAAACTTTTAGAGGCCATACCCACCACTGCCAGGCTTATACTAATCGGAGATAAGGACCAGCTTGCTTCGGTCGAGGCTGGTTCCGTCCTGGGTGACATTTGTGACCGCAACAGAGTCCATGGGTTTTCAGAACGCTTTTGCAAAAGGTTAGAAAAAATAACCGGTAAAGAATTCAATGTCGGCATTGAACATGACAATTTAAAAAATGGACTGCAAGACTGTATCGTAGTTTTAAAAAAGAGTTTTCGATTTACAGAAAGCAGCACTATCGGTAAATTAAGCCAAAGCGTGAATTGTGGAGACGTTGAAAAGGTATTGGATGTACTGAAAACTTCTCCAATTCCAATCAGCTGGATAGAGACGCAGGGCCGCAAAGATTTGTTTCAGGCACTTGCAAAAAAGTTAATCCAAGGTTATTCAGAATATCTTAAAACAACAGACCCCCATACAGCCCTTGAACGGTTTAACCGCTTCAAAATATTATGTGCCGTAAATATCGGACCGTTTGGGGTTAATGCTGTCAACATGCTGGCAGAAAAGGCTCTGAGCCGGGAGGGTCTGATCCAACCGGAGCAGGATTGGTACATGGGAAGGCCGGTTCTAATCACTCGCAATGATTATAGCCTGGGGCTTTTCAACGGCGATATGGGGCTAACCTTGCCGGCTCCGGATTCAGACAATAAGGATTTATATGTTTATTTTCCTGGAAGTTCCGGGCAGCTCCGGCGATTTTTACCACAAAGACTTCCGGAACACGCAACGGTTTTTGCCATGACCGTCCACAAAAGCCAGGGATCGGAGTTTGATGATGTCCTGCTGATTTTACCGGAAAAAGACTACCCGGTATTGACACGCGAGTTAATATACACGGCAATCACCAGAGCCCGGCAGAACATCTCGATATGGGGAATTGAAGAGGTGGTAAGGGCCGCCGTATCGCGTAAAATTGAGCGCACTTCGGGGCTAAGAGATGCTCTGTGGGCATCGTAACTTCTCAATAAGTTAGGGTTTAGAAAATCGTCGGGCTTCAGAATTTTTCAAAAAAGGTGCTATCAAATACGCTATCTAAGGGTGACCAAATATTTATGATTTGTCAAATTATTAGAGAAGTTGTAAAACGTTTCCACAGCAATCACAAATATTTGGTCACCGTGCGATGCCATGGCAGACGACCAGGATATCACCTTTTTTGAAAAACCCTGAAGCCCTTTGTCCCGAGGTTATTGAGAAGTTACGTTTTTAAGATTTAAGCATCTGAAAACAAATTAAAAATCTTTTACCTAACACTCAAATCTTAAAACCTAAAACATGATGAATTCGACTTTTCGCGAATTCATCATCGTTAGTGGAGCTATATATGAAAAAGGCCATTATAAAAGGAACCGGACGCTATTTGCCGCCCCGTGTCGTTACAAATCATGATCTTGAGCAATGGATGGACACATCGGATGAATGGATCCGGCAGCGTACCGGGATCGAAAAACGGCACTGGGTTCCTGAAGCCGGCGGAGTCGGGCCTTCGGATCTAGGTTTTGAAGCTGCAAAAATTGCCCTGGAGCGGGCAGGGTGGACGCCTGAAGATATCGATCTCATCATTTTCGGGACACTGAGCCCGGATATTTATTTTCCAGGTTCAGGGTGTCTTCTGCAGCACAAACTGGGACTCGAAACGACACCGGCTCTCGATATCCGACAGCAATGCACCGCTTTTGTTTACGGCCTGGAAATGACGGATGCCTTTATTCGCAGTGGTTATTACAACCGCATACTGTTTGTCGGTGCTGAGGCCCAGAGTACCGCTTTGGATCTTTCAACCCGGGGAAGGGATGTTTCGGTAATATTCGGTGACGGTGCCGGGGCCGTCTGCCTGGAAGGCGTTGAAACAGATGATCCTGTGGGTATTCTGGCCACTAATATGCACGCCCAGGGAGAATTCGCAGAAATCCTGACGGTGGAATTGCCGTCCCCCAGACTAAACCCCTGGATAACTGCAGAGATGATCAATAAAGGACGCCATTATCCGTACATGGACGGCAGGTTGGTATTCAAAACCGCCGTCAGAAGGCTGCCACAGGTTACAAAATCGACCCTGAAAAAAGCCGGTCTTTCCATTGATGACATTGACCTTTTTATTCCACATCAGGCTAACCTGCGCATTAACCAGGCTTTTGCCAAGGCCATGAATTTGCCTGAAGAAAAAATTTTTCATAATGTCCAGCGCTATGGCAATACAACCGCAGCAAGCATACCGATTGCTCTTGATGAGGCCCTTGAGCAAAACATAATCGGAGACGGAAGCACGGTTCTTTTCCTGGCGCTGGGTGCCGGATTAACATGGGGTGCGGTTATTTATCGGTTTGAACAATAAGTTACACCCTAATTGTGCCAAAACACAATTAGGGAGGGGCCAGGGATCAGGGATCAGGG